>JBGPNG010000235.1:0-4326 GCA_041487395.1 Dongiaceae bacterium | reverse complement strand
ATCGGCACTGAGGCGCCACCGACCCCGGGGGACGAGGATGGACATTCCTGATCTGACCGGACCCTTCAAGCTGACGAACAGCAACATCGCCATCCGCATCCGACAGGGGACGCTGGGCGCCTATGTTGTCGGCCCGATGCGGACGGACGGACATCTTTCCGTCAAATTCATCGGCAGATCCGACAACGACCTGGCGCTCAAGCTGAAAGAACATGCGGAGAAGTACGACGCCTTCGGATTCGTCCGGGCGTCATCGCCGCTCGACGCGTTTCAGATGGAATGCGCGCTCTATCACCACTTCGAGCCGGACGACAATGGAAGTCACCCGGATCGCGCGGCCGGCAGCGACTGGAAATGCCCGATCTGCGGGGCCCCCAATTGATAGGCCGGCGCCTCATTATCGCAACGGGCGGATCACTCGAGCAACTTCAGCGCCTCTCTCAACTCGGTGATACCAAAGGGCTTACGCATCGTTCCCTTCACGTCAAGGCTATAGCCTTCGCCCAGACGATGACCGCTCTTCAGCAGTTCGGGGTGGTATCCGCTCATGAGCATGATCTTCGCCTTGCAGCCTTCTTCGGCGAGGATTCCCAGCAGCGCTATGCCATCGACATCCGGCATGACGAGATCGACCATGATCGCCGTGGGCTTGAGACTGTCATAGGTGGCTCGGAACTGATCATGCGTGACGGCAACCGCGACTTTGAAGCCGGCACCTTGGGCCACCTGCTTGACGAAATCGCAGACACTGGCCTCGTCGTCGACAACGAGAAGGCGTTTGTCAGAAGTCCCCGGCATTCGACCCCCTTGCCCCCAAGGCGACCCGGGCGCCAAAGGTCGCGCAAAGCCGCATCTCAAGATTTCTTTCCCGGCATTCCCATTCTTGACCAAGATCTAGCGGATCAACTTCAAAAACCGATACGCTTTTTTCTGGCGGCGCCGGAATTGTGCAGGCGCCACCTCTTGTGGTCCTATTTGAGCCACGGATCATCGTGCACTTGCGCCGAGGTCGAAAGCAGGGAAATAAATCGTGAAAGTGCTTCCCCGGCCGACGGCACTATCGACTTCGATCGCGGCGCGATGGGCAGTGACAATGCCATGCACCACAGACAATCCCATGCCCGTTCCGTCGCCGACTTTCTTGGTCGTGAAAAACGGCTCGAAGATTCGCCGCTGCGTTTCTGCATCCATGCCATGGCCGGTATCGCTGACGCTTAATTTGGCATAGCGGCCCGGCACCAGCCCCGGACGGGTGCGACAAAAGACTTCCGGCAAATCGACGCCCGAGACGGCGATTTCAAGCGACCCGCCTTTCAGGCCTATCGCCGCGGCCGCGTTCGATACCAAATTGATCACAACCTGATGGATCAGCGAAGCATCCGCGGGGACATCCGGCACGTCCGCCTCGGCCGTCTGCCGAACCGCGATGTTGGAGGGCAACACCGGACGCAGCATCGACATGACTTCGGCGATCAGCGGTTCAAGTTTGATCGTCCGGCGGTCGGGTGCGTCCCGCCGGCTGAAAGCCAAAATGTTCTGAACCAGCAAACGGGCGCGCTCCGCGGCCGCCAGGACGTTCTTCAAATTCTTCTGGGTCTTGCCGCGATCCGGCAGCTTTTCGATCGTCAATTCCGTCAAGCCGATGATGGGAACCAAAAGGTTGTTCAGTTCATGGGCGATCCCGCCGGCGAGCGTGCCGATCGACTGCAGCTTTTGTGACTGGCGCAGCACCGCCTCGGTTTGTCGACGCTCGGTAATGTCGGCGAAGGAGGTGACGACGGCATAGCATTGCGCCTCGCCCGGACGAAAGATGGGCTGAGTATTGATCGAGATCCAGGTGAGAGTTCCGTCGGGCTTATGGACGCCCATGATCACATCGCGGCAGGGCTGGCCGGTCGCGAGAGTCACCATGGCCGGATGCGTTTTGCCTTCGAAGGATGAACCGTCCTCATGGACTGGGCGCCAGCGCGGATCGAGAGAGGTGCGGCCCATGATCTCATCGGTGCTCAAACCCAGGATGCGCTCGGCACTTTTGTTGGCGGCGCGGATGGCGCCATCGCGGTTCTGCAGCACGATGCCGTCCGACAGCGCAGCGACGACCGAGCGATGCCGTTCCTCGCTCTCCCGCAATTCTACCTGGACCCGCTTTTGCTCCGTCACGTCTTGCAACGTGCCGAAATAGAAATCCGCCGGGCCGCGCGGCCCAGCCTTAATCTCGGCGATCTCATGAATGTGGCGCACGCCACCGTCGGGCCGCACGATCCGAAATTCCAGATCGATGTTCCGGCCCTCGGCTTCGGCGGCGGTGCGTTCGCGAAGCAGCCGGTCGCGATCTTCCGGGTGAAGAAAGGGATCGACATAGTCGCCCGGCTCCAATTGCTTATCGACGGGAATGCCCAGCATCTCGAAATATCGGTCGCTCAACTGCACATACCGCTTCTCGACCATGGACCACTGGTAGTGCGCGAGCTTCGCCAGTTTCGCCGCCTGGTCCAAAGCCGCCTCGCTGAGCCGCAGTTCCACCTCTCGCTGCTTTTGCTCCGTGATGTCCTGGACGGTGCCAAACCATGTATCGGGCGGCCCGTTGGGATTGGGCTCGGCTTCGTTCAAATCGCGCAGGTAACGTACGGCCCCGTCTGCGCGCACGATGCGGAATTGCAGATCGTTCGGCCGCCCCTCGCTTTCGGCGGTTCGATGCATCCGGATCACGTGGTCTCGATCTTCCGGATGAAGGTAGGGCTCCATACCCTGCAGATGCCCCTGCGAGCCGTCGAGGGGCAATCCCAGAATTCTTCGATATTCGTCGTTATAGCTGATCAACCTCTGGCGCGATTTGGACCAACGATAGTACCCGAGTTGAGCCAGCTTCGCCGCTTGGCGAAGGGCGGCCGCACCCTGTCGCTCGGCCGCTTCCAACCGCCGGCGACCGGAAACATCGCGCAGGATCGCCGCGAACAACAAGGCACCGCCGGTCCTGATCTTGGAAATGGATGCCTCGGCGGGAAACTCCTCGCCCGACTTGCGCAGACCCACGATCTCGGTCCGCTCCTGCATGGATCGGGCGCGAACAATCGAACCGCCGAACGCCTGGATATGTTTCCGGTGCGCGCCGCGATAGCGCTCCGGCAGCAGAATATCGAGCGGCTCGCCCACGGCGTCCGCGGCAGTCCAGCCGAAGATCAATTCGGCCCCCCGATTGAAGCTGAGAATCCGCTGGAGCTGGTCGATGAAGACGATGGCGTCCTCGCTTCCTTCGAGAACCGATTGGACACCCAGCACGTCGCTCAACTGAAAGATCAGATCGCCGTTCACGTTGCGCTGAACGCGCACCTGGATGGCATTCGCATCCGAACGAATATGAAAATAGCTGTGCGGCCCGAGCCAGGTCTCCTGGGTGATCTGCTGTAGCCGCTCGACCGCCAGCGTATGGGGCCGCCCCGGCCCGTAGTCGCCGCGTTCGGCGAAATAACTGAAAATGTCCTGCATGGGCCGGCCCCGATTGAACATCTCGGCCGGGGCGCCGAACAGCTTCGGCCCAAGGCTGTTCCAATAGCGCAGCCGGTAATTCACGTCACAAGTGACGATGCCGATGTCGAGGCTCTCGGCAATATTTTGGAACAGCAATTCGCTCATGAACTGCCCAAATCGGCGATCCAATCCCTATGAACCAGAAATCCCGCCGGCACAGAGGCAAATCGGCGAGCGATACCCTAGGTGGAACAAGGCCTTGCAGCAAGATTGATTGCGCCGAACGCCGCAAGCGGAAACCGGCAGCCCCCGAACTCGCTGCCTGAGCCTCGCCTGGAGCATTTGCACGGATCAGTTGCAGGCACGGCAGCGTTTTTGCCTGCCGCAGGCATCTTGCAAATCCGCCGGCGAAAGAGCAGCGCAATTTGGGTGATTTCCTTGGTGCCCGCTGCCGGATTCGAACCGGCACGGCCGTTACCAGCCAAAGGATTTTAAGTCTGTTCTTAGGCATGTCGCTGCGTGTCGCCGAATTGTGCTTGGTTGTGACAATAGCGCAGAAACGAGCCGTTATTAGGCCTTTTTTTGCGTACGCTCTTGTTTTCTCCCTACGACGCATTACGTTGTGGTCTGCCTACCCTGTGCCTACCCGACGGGCCGGCACGGAAAAGGGCAGCAAGGAATGGATGGCGCCATGAAACTCACTGAAAAGCGCGTTGCCGGTCTGGCCCCTGACCCAAGCGGCAAACGAGATGTATTCGATTGGGACACTGCATTGCCGTCCTTCGGGGTGCGAGTGAAGCCCTCGGGCGCCAAGTCGTTTGTCATGTGGTATCGGACGCGCGCCGCGGTGAAGCGACT
>JBGPNG010000234.1:0-4336 GCA_041487395.1 Dongiaceae bacterium | reverse complement strand
ATTACCCCGGACCAGATCGCGCGGGAGTCGATCGAGGCGGCGGAAGCCGGCGCCTCGGTCATCCATCTGCATGCCCGCGACCCGAAGGACGGCCGGCCGACCCCCAATCCCGATGTCTTCATGCAGTTCCTCCCGCGCATCAAGCAGTCCTGCGATGCCGTCATCAATATCACCACCGGCGGATCGCTCGGCATGAGCATGGAAGATCGCCTCGCCGCTCCCCTCCGCGCCAAGCCCGAGCTCTGTTCGCTCAACATGGGCTCGATGAATTTCGGCATCTTCCATGTCACCGAGAAGATCGATAAATGGCAGCATGAGTGGGAAAAGGTCTACGTTGAAAAGACCAAGGACCTGATCGTCAGCAACACCTTCGCCCAGATCGAACGCTTCATCCGCGAACTGGGCCAGGGTTGCGGTACCCGCTTCGAGTGTGAATGCTATGACGTCGGCCACCTTTATACGCTCGCCCATTTCCTCGACCGCAAGCTTCTGGAGCCGCCTATTTTCGTGCAGACCATCTTTGGGGTGCTGGGCGGCATCGGGCCGCATCCGGAGGATCTGATGCATATGCGCCGGACGGCAGACCGGTTGTTCGGCAGCGATTACCAATGGTCGATCCTGGCCGCCGGTCGGCATCAGATCACGCTGGCCACCATCGGCGCGACCATGGGCGGCAATGTGCGGGTCGGCCTCGAGGACAGCATTTATCTGGGGCCGGGACGCCTCGCCAAGAGCAACGCCGAACAGGTCCGCAGGATCCGCAATATCCTGACCGAGCTCTCCCTCGACGTGGCGACACCCGATGAGGCCCGCGCCATGTTGAAGCTGAAGGGCGGCGATAAGGTCGCGTTCTGACCCATGGCACAGCCGGTCGAGACCTATAGGGGTGTGGCCTATCCGTGGAACTGCGATTCCATGGGGCATATGAACACCCAGTTCTACGCCGCGCTCTATGACGGCGCGACCTTTCACTTTCTGTCCATGCTGGCGCCCTATACGGAGTTGAAGACATGCGGGCTTGGCTGGGCCGATGTCCGCCAGCTGATCGAGTACAAGCATGAAGTTCCCGGAGGATCTTTACTGGTCGTCCGCACCACGCTGAAGCGTCTCGGCAACAAATCCGTCGAATACCTTCACGAACTGCGCAATGCCGAAACCGATCTGCTCCATTCGACCAGCGAGCAGGTGACGGTTTTGTTCGACCTGACCAAGCGCGCCGCCGCACCTCTTGATGACGCGATCCGTCAACGAGGGGCGGCACTCGGCCTTGGGGGCTAGCCGGCCATGACGGTTCGAATCGCCGGCCGATGCATTTGGTTGCGCGAGGCGATTGCGGCGGACGAGGAGGATTGCGCGGCGTTGGAAGGCGACCAGCGCGCCGATGTCTGCATCGTCGGCGGGGGTTATGCCGGGATGTGGACTGCGATCGAGTTGAAGCGCCGGCAACCCTCTCTCGATGTTGCCATCGTCGAGGCCGACATTTGCGGTGGCGGCGCCAGCGGGCGCAATTCCGGCATGGTTCTATCGCAATGGGCCAAGTTCCGTGCCCTGGAAGCGTTATCCGGCACGGCGGGCGCCTTGCATCTGGGCCAGGCCTTTGGCCATTCGGCGGAAAATATCGCGGCATTTTGCCAAACCCACGGGATCGATGCCCAATTTCGCCGGGATGGTTGGATCTGGGGTGCCACATGCCCGCGCCAGGTCGGTTCCTGGGATGATATCCTTGCCGCGCTCACGCCACATGATGTGCATCCCTTCCGTCCTATCGACGCGGCGGAGATCACCCAGCTCACCGGCAGTCGATCGTTCCTGGCCGGCATCTTCGATCCGACGGCCGCCACAGTGCACCCGGGCAAACTCGTGCGCGGCATGCGCCGCGTCGTTCTCAAAATGGGAATCCGCATCTACGAGAATTCGCCGATGATGCGCCTCGATCGCTCCCAGCCTCCGCGCGTGCGGACGGCGCGCGGTTCCATTACCGCCGAACGCGTCGTGCTGACTCTCAATGCCTGGTCGACCCGCTTCCCCGAGTTGCGCAGCGCCATCCTCGTCATCGCCAGCGACGATGCCATGACGGCGCCGGTGCCGGAGTTGCTGGAGCGCGTCGGCTACAAGGCGAAGCCGCTGATGAACGATTCGCAGGTCTTCGTTACCGGCTTTCGCACCACCGCCGACGATCGTTTTACGCCCGGCATCACCGGCGGGGTCATCGGTTTCGGTGCGCTCGCCGGCAACCGCTTCGAGGGCCGATCCCTGCGCGAAGACGCCATCCGCGACAGTGTGCGTCGCGGCCATCCGGCACTTGCCGATCTAGCCTTCGCCGAAAGTTGGTATGGCCCCATCGATCGGACCCGAAGCGGCTTGCCGCTGTTCGGGCGCCTGCCGGGTGCGCCCTCGGTGCTTTACGGTTATGGCTTTTCCGGCAATGGCGTGGCGACCACGCCGATCGCCGGCAAAATCCTGGCGTCCCTTGCCCTGGATGAGAAGGACGAATGGTCGGGCTGCGGTTTGGTGCGGCTGGCCGAACGCTGGCTGCCGCCCGAACCCGCCCGATATATCGGCGCCCATCTAGTGCGTGCCGCGATCCGGCGCAAGGATAGCCTCGCCTATGCTGACCGCGACCCCGGACCGCTGACGCGCCAATTGGCCGCATTGGCGCCGGGCGGCATCACGACCTCGCAGCCCGCCAAGAATTGATCCCGTGCCAAAGCCGCAGACGACCCAGCCAGTTGAGGAGGTAGCATGCCAAAGGCGTTACATTTCAAACGACAGGAACTGCCCTTCATTCCCTGCAAGACTGACGGCGGGGATACGAAGATCGCCCGTGTCATCAACGCCGGCAACAGCCGGCATATGGGTGGCGGTCTCGAAATCGGCGAAGACCTGCGGGTCCATTGGACGACGCTCTATGACGAGATCCTTTTCATACATGAAGGCAGCATGATCGTGCGGACGGATCAGGGCGAGTTCGAGTGCCACCCGGGCGACATCATCTGGCTGCCGGAGGGCGTGACCCTCGACTACGACATGATCGGAAGACGCTGTGCCTATTTCTATGCGCTATATCCCTTCGATTGGGCGGCGCGCCATGGCATGAAGGAACCCTGAGACACGAGGCAAAGATGATTGAGCTCAACGGCAAGATCGCGCTGGTCACTGGCGGCGCCGGCGGTATCGGTGCCGCTATCGTGCGCGCGGTGGTCGGCGCGGGCGGGAAGGCGATCCTGCACGACCGGCCGGGCGCTGCCGGCTACCGCGAGCTGGCGCAGGAACTGGGGGCCGAGAACTGCCATGTCGTCGTCGGCGACCTGGCCATGGACGCCGCTGTTGCGACCATCTGGCAGGCCGCTGTCGCCTGGCGCGGGCGGATCGACGTGCTGGTCAACAACGCCGGGATCTATGAACCCGCCGACATCAGGGATCCCTTCGAGCGCTGGTCGGCGTCCTGGCATCGCACACTGCAGATCAATCTGGTGGCGCCTGGTCATTTCTGCCGCGAAGCGTTGCGCCATTTCGCCGAGAAGGACGGGGGCATCATCATCAATCTGGCGAGCCGGGCGGCCTTTCGCGGCGACGATGCAGATTACATGCATTACGCCGCTTCCAAAGCCGGCATCGTCGCCATGACGCGCACCATCGCGCGCCACTTCGGACGGCAGAACATCACGGCCTTTGCCATCGCGCCGGGTTTCGTGCGCACCAACCTCAACGCCGCCTTCTTTCGCGATCATGGAGTGGAGGCGGCGGCGCGCGATATTCCCCTCGGCGAGATCGCCGAACCCGCCGACATCGCCAATACCGTGATCTTTCTTGCCTCCGGCCTCGCGCGCCATGCGACCGGAACGACCATCGACATCAACGGCGCGAGCTATGTCCGCTGAGAGCGTCAGCGAGGCGGTCGGACTCTTCATCGGGGGGCAATGGAAATCCGGTGAAGGCGGAACGCGCCCGGTCATCAACCCGGCGAGCGAAGCCGCCATGGGCCATGTCTCGCTGGCCTCACCGGCCCAACTCGACGCGGCCATCGCCGTCGCCGTGGCCGCCCGGTTCCCCTGGCGCAACGCCGCACCGGCCGATCGAGGTGGCGTCTTGTTGCGCGCCGCCGCGCTGCTGCGCTCGCGCCTCGATACCCTGGCCCGCCAGCTGACCCTGGAGCAGGGCAAGACCTTGACGGAATCGCGCGGGGAGTTGACCCGGGCGATCGAGACCCTGGCCTGGAACGGCGAGGAAGCGGTGCGGATTGCCGGCAGCTCGGCGCCGGGGCGTACGCCAGGATCGACGCGCCGGCGCCAGCCCGTACCCGTCGGCGTGGTGGCCGCCTTCACGGCCTGGACTT
>JBGPNG010000233.1:0-4340 GCA_041487395.1 Dongiaceae bacterium | reverse complement strand
TAGAAATATCTGTGTGATTGTAATACAATTACATACTTTATAGTCAGATGCGCTACATGAGCGATTCGGAGATCTTGTCGGTCCGTTTGCCGCTGGCCCTCAAAGCCAGGCTCGATAAGCTCGCCGCGGCGCTGGACCGGCCGCGCAACTGGGTGGTCAATCGGGCGCTGGAAGAATATGTGACAAGCCAGGCCTGGCAGATCGGCGAAATCAAGCGCGGCCTGTCCGCCGCAAAATCCGGCGCTTTCGCCACCGAGAAGCAGGTCGAAGCCGCCTTTGCCTCCTTCCGGCGGCCGCGTCGTCGTGCAGGTTAGATGGACAAGGCCAGCCGTCGAGCAGCTCTCGGCCATCGGTGAATTCATCGCTGAAAACAATCCTGCAGCGGCACGGGACACCGAACGGCGCCTGCGAGAGGCGGTCGCGATCCTTGCGCGTTTTCCGGCCATGGGTCGACTTGGCCGAATTCCACACACCCGCGAACTTGTCGTGCCCGGCACGCCTTATGTCGTTCCTTATCGCGTCGAGGGTAACTTCATCGATATTCTCGCCATCTTCCACGGCGCGCAGGATCGTTGAATTTGCATGACTGAGACTTTGCGTTTCGCCGCCGCCGCTTTCGGCGCCATCGCTCCGCTGCTCTGGGCAACGCTCGCCTTCCTGCTTATCGTCGGCGTAGCGCTCCTCGCCGCGAAAGATATCTGGCCCCGGCGCGCGATCCTGGCATAGCGGGCGACCAGCCGGGCGGCGCCATCTCGAATGCGGCGATGTCGAAGGCCGGCGCCACCATGCAGGCGACAAGCGTGTAGAGCCCCAGGCTGCGCGCCGATTGCCACACGCCTTGCGCGACCTTGATCTGCGGTTGTTGGCCGTTGGCAACATCGGTGCCGAGCAGGCGATCCTCCCGTTGCTGTCCATCGGGCGAGAGCGAGATCTCCAAGGGCGAGCCCGCCTGGAACAGCCAGATTTCATCGGCATCGTTGACCCGATGCCAATGGGAAACTTCCCCCGCCTGGAGCAGATAGTGGATCAACGTCGCATGGCCGCGGCATCCTGCGGCCGGGCGGTGGCGGTAGGTCTCGCGGTAATGGCCGCCTTCGGGATGCGCTTCCAGCCCGAGCTGCGCGATGAGCGCGGCCGCGGTGTCGGAAACCGGCCGGCTCATGCGTCTTGGCTCATGCGTCTTTCGGGGCGGTCGCCAGCATCGAGGGGCGTTGGGCGAAGCGATCGTACCAGCGCGCGAGCTTCGGCCGGCTCTGCCGCCATTTATCGGCGGCGAAGCGGAAGTCGACATAGCCCAGCGCCGAGGCGATGGCGATGAGTCCGATGTCGAGTCCCTCGCCAAATTTGTCCGCCTCGCCTTCAAGCGAGTCGAGGGCTTTGGCCATCTTGCCCTTCTGCTTGGCGGCGAAGCCGGCCGATTGTTCGCCCGCCGGCCTCAGTATCTCGCCGCGCACCAGCACGCCCGCATCCATGATGCCGTCGGCCAGCGCTTCGCGCCGCAGCGCCGTCCAGCGCGCCGGGCCGGATGCCGGATGAAACCTGTTGCCCGCCAGGCTGTCGAGATATTCGCAGATGACTGCCGAATCGTAGAGCGCGATCCCGTCGTCGAGCTGCAGGCTCGGCACCTTGCCCAGCGGGTTTTCCTTGCCGAGATCGCTGGCCGGATCGCTGGGGTTGGTCGGCACGCGCTCGATCCGTTTGTCGAGGCCGAGCTCGATTGCCGTCACGAGAACCTTGCGCACGAAGGGGCTGGTACCCGAATACCGGAGTTTCATGGGAAGCGCCTCCTATCTCGAGCTATCTGAAATTGTCCTTCAGCCGGCGGATTTCGCCGAAGACCTCGGCGGGCGCCGCACCGCGTCGGTTCACCGCGCCGGCCAGAGTCGGATCGTCGGCCCTGAGGAATGGATTGGCCGCGCATTCCTCGGCCATGGCCGAGGGGATTGTGGGCAGGCCCGCTGCCCGCAGCTTGGCGACTTCGCGCTCGCGCCGGCGCAGTGCCGCATTCTCCGGGTCGATGCTGACGGCAAAGCGCGCGTTGGCGGCGGTGTATTCATGGCCGCAAAAGACCCGGGTGTCGCCGGGCAGGCGGCGGAGCTTTTCCAGCGACGCCCACATCATGGGCGGGTTGCCCTCGAACATGCGCCCGCAGCCGAGCGAGAACAGCGTGTCGCCGCAGAAGACGGCCTTGGCGCCGCGGAAATGAAAGGCGATATGACCGCGGGTATGGCCGGGGATGAACAGAATCTCGGCCTCGTCGTCGCCCAAGCGAAATCGCCCGCCCTCGTCCAGCGCGATATCGATGCCGGGAATGCGGTCGCGGTCGGGGGCCGGCCCGACGACGCGGCAACCGGTCTCCTGCTTGAGGCCGAGATTGCCGCCGCTGTGGTCGGGGTGGTGATGGGTGTTCAGCACATAATTCAGCCGCCAGCCGCGCGCCTTCGCGGCCGCCAGGACGGGAGCTGCCTGCGACGGATCGACGACGGCGCTCTCCTTGCTCGCCGTGTCGTGCAACAGATAGCCGTAGTTGTCGATCAGCAGGGGAACGAGGGCAATTTCCATGGCCGCGGAGCCTATCATCGCGCGCTATGGCATAGTAGGCCCATGTGGAACGACGTCGTCGATCTCAGCGCCTTCTATGCCACGGCCCTCGGGCAGACGGCCCGCCTGGCGATCGGCCAGCAACTGCACGAAATCTGGCCCGATCTGCGGGGCCGGCGATTGCTCGGCCTGGGCTATGCCACGCCCTATCTGGCGCCGTTCCGTGCCGAGGCCGCGTGCAGCATCGCGGCCATGCCGGCGGGGCAGGGGGCGCTGCCCTGGCCCGCCGGCGCGCGCGGCCTGACCCTGCTCGCCGATGAGACGACGCTGCCGCTGGCCGATTGCAGCGTCGATCGCCTGCTGTTGATCCATGGGCTCGAATTCGGCGAGCCGCCCAATGAGATGCTGCGCGAAATCTGGCGCGTGCTGGCCGACGACGGGCGGCTGGTGGTGGTGGCGCCGGCCCGCCGCGGCCTCTGGTCGCGCAGCGAGCGCACGCCGTTCGGCCAGGGCCAGCCCTATTCCATGTCTCAGTTGACGCGCCTGCTGCGCGAGAATCTGTTCACCCCCATGGCGATGGCCCGCGCCCTCTATCTGCCGCCCATCGGCTCGCCCACCTTGCTGCGCGCAGGCCTGGCCTGGGAGCGCCTCGGCCGGCGCTGGTTCCCGCGGTTCGCCGGCGCGCTGCTGGTGGAGGCAGGCAAGGAGATCTATGCCGCAGCCCCCTTGCGCCGCCTGAAGCGCCGCCGCGCGATCCTGCTGCCGGCGTCGTGACCATGTTGCGACCCTCACCCTCCCGTTGCTACCGCAACGGGCCCCACCCTCTCCCACTTCGTGGGCGAGGGAACTCGGCACGCTCCCTCTCCCGCGGCGGTCTGATCCTGACGCTTGGTTTGCAAGCGTCAGGTGAATCAGCCCGCCAAATAAAGCTTGGTGGTTCGATTCAGCCAACGGATCAAAGAAATCCGTTGGCATCGAACCACTGGCGGGAGAGGGTCGGGGTGAGGGTGGTGAAACTTCTTTACCGCCGGCTAAGCAAAAACAATCCCTGTTCGCCAGTCAGATTGGCCAGATGGTAGGAGCGGATGGGGGCCGCACGACCGGCACCGTCGATGGCGATGGCGCGTTCGATGTCGATGCCCTCACCGGCGCAGAATTTCACGAAGTCGCGGATCGTGCAGAGATGGATGTTGGGCGTGGAATACCAAGGCTCCGGCAACGCGGGCGTCACCGGCATCGTGCCATGGACGAGAAGATGCCAGCGCATCCGCCAATGGCCGAAATTGGGAAACGAGACGATGGCATGGCGCGCGATGCGCACAAGCTGGGCCAGCACGCCCTTGGGATTGCGGGTTGCCTGCAGGGTCTGCGACAGGATCGCATAGTCGAAGGCGGCAGACGGGTAATCGGCGAGGTCGGTGTCCGCATCGCCCTGGATAACGCTGAGCCCCACGCCGACGCAGGCGTTCACGCCGGCTTGCGACAGCTCCATGCCGCGTCCGTCGACCTGCTTGAAATGCACCAGATAATCCAGCAGCGTGCCATCCCCGCAGCCGATGTCGAGCACGCGCGCGCGCGGCACCACCATATCGGCGATGTTCTGCAGATCGACGCGGATGGCGCCGCGCTCGGGACCTGTGGGATCGCGCGGCAAGGCCGGGCTCTGAGACTCAATCGATGCCACGGCGCTCCGCCGAGCCGTTCAGGAAACCGCGCAGCGTTGCCTCGAACTCCGGCTCGTCGAGCAGGAAGGCGTCATGGCCCTTGTCGCTCTCGATCTCGACGAAGCTGACATTGGC
>JBGPNG010000232.1:0-4344 GCA_041487395.1 Dongiaceae bacterium | reverse complement strand
GCTATACGAAGGGTTTGTTCGAGTGGCTGCGAAAGGCGCCGTGGGGTAATCCTGCATTCGCCGGCATGTTTTTGTCGCTGGTCCTGTTTGGTTTCCTCGGCGGCATTTCCGGGGTCGTGCTGGGGACCGAGCAAATAAACCTGATCATGCACAACACCTTATACGTCCCCGGCCACTTCCATGCCACGGTCGTGGCCGGCACGACCCTCGCCTTCATGGCGATCACCTATCTGGTGGTGCCGCTCATCTTTCGCCGCGAACTGGTACTGAAGCCGCTGGCCAAGCTGCAGCCCTACGTATTTGGCGCCGGTGTCGCTGGAATATCGCTGTTCATGATGGGCGCCGGCACGCTGGGAGTCCCGCGCCGGCATTGGGACATCACGTTCTCCGATGCGCTGATGCCGTACAACTATCCTCCCGCAGCTTTCTTGATGATGGGCCTGAACGGCGTCGCTGCCGTCCTGGCAGCCGTCGGCGGCGCGATGTTCGTACTGGTCATCGTGGGCTCGCTGCTGTTCGGCAAGCGACTGGGAGATGAGCCGGCGTCGAGGCCTGAATCACGATCCATGCCGGCCGGCCGCCCAGCGATTGCCACTTACGGCAGTGCCGGAACCCTGAGGCTGCCTGGCACGTTGGTGCTGGTCAGCGTTTTCTTCGTCGCCTTCGTTCTTTATTACTTCGTGAATTGGAAGTACCTATCCAGCGTTTGGCCGCTCGGATAGCCATGGAAGGGAAGGCGCGCGTGAGGCAGGGTGGAGGCGCGGTGGGGGCCGCGGCGGCACACGCGGTTTCGGTGTTCAAGCTGAGAATCGGTGCGGCTATCACGCTGAGCGCACTCGTCGGGCTTGCGGTGACGGATGGGCCGCAACTTGGCGCGGGCAAGGTCGCGCTCTTGGCGGTCGCTGTCTTTCTATCGTCGGCGAGTGCGGGAGCCTTCAATCAGTATTTCGAGCGCGACATCGACGCGCGGATGGAGCGGACCCGCAGGCGGCCCTTTGTCAGCGGCGCCTGCCGGGCAAACTGGCGCTGGCTGGTCGCGATTAGCGCGATGCTGGCGATCGCCGTCGCGGTCGCCGCCGTTTCGCTGAACGGCCTGGCCGCGCTCTACGTCTTTCTTGGAGCGTTTGTCTACGGCGTCATATATACAGTCTGGCTGAAACGCCGCACCGCCTTGAACATCGTCGTCGGGGGCCTTGCTGGCAGCTTCGCCGTCCTGGCGGGCTCGGCAGCCGTCGATCCGAGCGTACCGCCCCATCCGGTCCCTCTTCTGCTTGCGCTCGCGCTCTTCTTCTGGACGCCGCCCCATTTTTGGAGCCTTGCAGCCGCTTTGCGTGCCGACTATGCGCTGGCCGGCGTGCCGATGCTTCCGGTCGTCGTCGGCGAACGCGCCACGGCGGCGGCGATCCTCGGTCATACGGTTGTTCTGTTCGCGGTCTCTTTGCTGCCCATCGCATTCGGAATGGGGTGGGTCTATTTTGCCGGAGCGGCGGTGGGCGGCGGTCTCTTCTTGTGGCGCAGCCTCGCCCTGTTTCGGCATCCGACCCCGGCAGCCGCCATGGCCAATTTCAACGCATCCCTTGCACAGCTCGGCTGCTTGTTGGCCGGCGCAATGTTGGACCGTCTGGCGTAGCGTCCATGAGGGCGCGCAGGCTTCTAGCGAACGGCCGGCTCGCTCTTTTGCTGGCTGCGGCGTTCCTCGCTTTGGCGCCAGTCGGGTGGGCCGCCGGCGAATCGGGCAACCTCACCTTCGATCCCGACGCGGCACTGGCCGACAGCCGCGCCGCCGTCGGCCGCCTTATCGGCGACTACACCTTCGTCGACACCGAGGGCCGGCCGGTTCGCCTGTCCAACTATCGCGGCCGGCCACTCGTCGTTAGCTTCGTCTACACAAGCTGCTCGGGGGTCTGCCCGCTGATCACCGAATCGCTATATAGGGCCGCCAAGGCCGGGCGGCAGGCCATGGGACCGGACAGCTTTTCCCTGGTCACCATCGGCTTCGACGTGGCCTCGGACAGCCCCGACCGGATGCGCGCCTTCGCCCATGCGCATGGCGTCGATCTTGCCAACTGGCGCTTCCTCAGCGGCCACCATGCCACCGTGCAGGCGTTGGCCCAGGACCTGGGATACGATTTCCGTCCGGCCGTCCAGGGCTTCGATCATATCGCGCAGGTCAGCATCATCGGCCCCGACGGGCGCGTCTATCGCCAGGTCTATGGCGACAGCTTCGATCCGCCCATTCTCATCGAACCGATCAAAGATCTCGTCTTTGGCCGCTTCCGCAACGATTTGCTCAGCCTGGATGGCTTAGTCAGGCAAGTCCGTCTTGTTTGCACTGTCTATGATCCGGCGACCGGGCGGTACCGGTTCAACTATTCCATCTTCATCGGCGGGTCCGTCGGCGTGCTTTGCCTGGGGGCCGTTGCGGTGGTGCTGGTACGCGGTCTGCTGCAGAGCCGTCGCGACCCCCTCAAGCCATGACTGCAGCCGCCTCCCGGCAGTCGCCTCGGCGCGCTACCAGCGCGACCGCGATCGGTGCGGGACAGTCGGGATAACCGGCCGGCAATGACCGCCGTTCGCAATCTGCTGATGCTCGCCTTCAGTCGGATTGAGGTCGGCTTCGATCGGTTTTTTGGACCGCGGCTCAATCCGATCTACCAGCTCGGTGCGCTCGGTTATTTCTTCTACTGGATAGTCGCGGTCACAGGGATCTATCTGTTCATCGTCTTCGATACCAGCGTCGCCGGCTCTTTCGAGTCCGTCGAACGGATCACGGTCCATCAGTGGTATTTCGGCGGTATCATGCGCAGCCTGCACCGCTACGCCTCCGACGCCATGGTGCTTGTCACGGCGGTCCATTTGGTCCGCGAATTTGCCCTCGACCGCTATCGCGACGCCCGTTGGTTTTCTTGGTTCACAGGCGTGCCGATTCTCTGGTTCATCTTCGCCTCGGGCGTCACAGGCTTCTGGCTGGTTTGGGACAAGCTTGCTCAGTACGTGGCCATCGCCACGACGGAGTGGCTCGACCGGTTGCCCATTTTTGGCGAGCCGATCGCCCGCAACTTCCTGTCCCCCGATACCCTGTCCGACCGCTTTTTCACGCTGCTCGTCTTCATGCATATCGCCATCCCGCTGATCCTACTTTTCTTGTTGTGGCTGCATATTCAGCGGATCACGCGGCCCAGGGTGAACCCGCCCAGAGCCCTGGCCCTCGGCACCTTCACGGCGATGATCGCCCTGTCGTTGGTCTTTCCGACAGTCAGCCAGGGGCGCGCCGACTTGGCCACTGTGCCGGCCGTAGTGAAGCTCGATTGGTTCTATCTCGGCGCCTATCCGCTTCTCGATCTGTGGTCGCCCGGAGCGCTGTGGCTGCTCCTGGGCGTTCTCACGCTCCTGATGCTCGCCTGGCCCTGGTTGCCTCCGCTTCGGCGGCAGCCCGCGGCCGCCGTCGACCTGGACAACTGCAACGGCTGCCGCCGTTGCGCAGAGGATTGCCCCTATGCCGCGATCACCATGGGGCCGCGCTCCGACGGGAAGCCGTTTAGCGAGGAGGCGGTCGTTAACGCCGGCCTTTGCGTCGCCTGCGGGATCTGCGCTGGCGCCTGCCCGACCTCGACGCCGTTTCGCCGCGCCGGCGCCTTCGTTCCAGGCATCGATCTTCCAGGGTTTTCGCTGAGCCGCCTGCGCGACATGGTGGAGCGGGCGTCGGCCAAGATCGGCGGCGACAGGCGGGTCATGGTCTTCGGGTGCGACCATGGTGCGAGAACTACGCCGCTCGAAGGTCCGTCTGTTGCAAGCGTCAGCCTGCCCTGCATCGCCATGCTGCCGCCCTCCTTCGTCGACTACGTACTGAGCCGCGATCTCGCCGAGGGTGTCTTCGTGACAGGTTGCCCTGAAGGTGGCTGCTATCACCGCCTGGGAAGCAAGTGGATGGCCATGCGCCTCGATCGGGAGCGCGACCCACGCCTGCGCCAGCGGCTGCCGCCGGAGCGGGTGGCACGCCTGTTCGTCGGATCGCCGGAGGGCGGACGACTGCGTGTCGCCGTCGCCGGGTTCCAGAAAGCATTGCCGCCAAGGGCCGCGGGGCGGCCGCTGACCTGGCCTGTTGCCGAGCTCAAGGCGGCAGAGGGGCTTTGCGAAGATGTCTAAGGCGATCCGCTACGCCGGTCAGGCAGTCTGCTTTGTGCTCTTTGCCGGCGCGCTCGGTCTTCTGTCGCAATACCCACGCTATGTCCATTTTTCACCGCAGATGGCGCAGATCAAGTTGAGTTTCATCCATGCCGGCGCCCACGCCCAGCAATGCCGCAAACGGTCGGCCGAGGAGCTGGCGAGCCTGCCGGAGAACAT
>JBGPNG010000231.1:0-4353 GCA_041487395.1 Dongiaceae bacterium | reverse complement strand
GCTGTGCTTTATGAATTCCCAGAACTGAAAGAGGTCGCGGTTGTTCCGCACGAAGTCGGGAAGCTTGCCGCTGGTTTCCGGTGCCCGAATGAGTTCCGCGCGTAGCGCTTGGTAACGGTCGTCTCCGCCATCAAAGTTGCTACCCGTGGCTTGTTTAACTAGGCCGTCCTGCAGCTCGATCACTTTGGGAAGAAATGAATTTAGCGCCGACCGCCGTGGGCTCATGCTGCCACCAAGAGCATCCGCCTTAGCGCCGCGTGGCCGAGCGCATACTGGGGATGATGCACAGACTATCAATCTGCTGGATAGGCTGGCTGATGTAAGTCATGCGCCCCTCTATCTCCGCAAGTTTAGGTTCACCGCTTCTGCCATGGCCGCGTCGATTTCTTACATCGCAAAGGCATAGCAATCCCAGTTTCCACACCAGTAGCCAACGCGCCGTCGGCCTAAGTCATGGCAGTAGCTCACCTCCGCAAAGGGCAGGTAGGCGGGTGCACCACGAGTTTTGTTGACATAGAACGCCAGCATATCTTGGGGCGTTTCAGTACTATAGCGAACGACTAATGCCTTAAGAAAGGCGTTGAGCGCGTTCTTCTGGAGCTTGTGCACAGGCACCCGAAAGTCGGCCAAAATCTCGGCTTTGCGGGCCACCGTAATTTCCCAGGGGGCGTGCATAGCGGGTCTCGTCGTCCGGCTCATTCCACACCGATCATATCGCGAACAATTAGGCCAAGAAATTTGGCAACATTTGGCAACGAACGCTCTGCCTGATTGTCCAGGCTAGGGGCAGGCGGCCCCTATGCATTTGAAAGTAATAAAGGATCGGCTGGAGCGGGTGAGGGGAATCGAACCCCCGTCGTAAGCTTGGGAAGCTTCTGCTCTGCCACTGAGCTACACCCGCGCGGTCCCCGTTTATAGGCGAGCCAGCGGGTCCGTTCAAGATTGGGTAAGGCGAAGCGCGGAATACCCGGCGGCGGCTGGCAGGCGGCCTCGCCCGCCGCTATCTTGAAATCGGTCCGCAACGGAAGACACCGATTCATGATTTGCCGCCCCTGCGCCGATCCGCCCCCGGTTTGCCGCCCCCGTTTTGCCGCCCCCGTTTTGCCGCCCCCGTTTTGCCCAATGACGGAAGCGCCATGAGGGGCCTGCGGACAGGTGGCGGCTGGCTTCGTCTGATGCCCGGCCTGACGCTCGCCCTTTTTCTGCTGCCCGTTCTCGCGGGTCTCCTGGGCACCTTGCTGCCGGCCTTCGGATATCTGCCCGAATTGGGCGGCCGCACCTTCTCGCTCGCGCCGTGGCGCATGTTGTTCGCGGCACCCGAACTGCCCGCGGCCCTGGCCACGACTCTCGTCAGCGGGCTCGTTGCCACGCTCGCTTCCTTCGTCATCGCCGTCGTCATCGCCGCAACGCTGCACGGCACGCGCTTTTTTGCCTGGCTGCGCCGCATGCTGGCGCCCTTGCTCGCCATGCCCCACGCAGCGTTGGCCCTGGGCTTTGCCTTTCTCATCGGCCCCAGCGGCTGGCTGATGCGGGTCCTCGCACCCATCGTCGCGCCCGACAATCTGCCCCCCGATCTGCATTTGCCGGGCGATCGATGGGGCCTGGCGCTCGCCGCCGGGATGATGCTGAAGGAGACGCCCTTCCTGCTGCTCGCCATCGTGGGCGGGCTCGGGCAGCTTCCGGCGGATGCGTCGCTGGCGAGTGCCCGCATGTTGGGATACCGGCCGACAGCCGCTTGGCTCAAGGTCGTCCTGCCGCAGCTCTATCGCCAGCTCCGTCTGCCGATCTACGCCGTGCTCGCCTTCTCGCTCTCCGTCGTCGACATGGCCTTGATCCTGGGACCGAGCACGCCGCCGCCGCTGGCGCCATTGCTGCTGCGCTGGTTCAACGACGCCGATCTCCAGACGATCTTCCCGGCGACGGCGGGCGCGGCACTCCAGATCCTGTTGGTCGCAGCGGCGATTCTGTCGTGGTGGCTGGGCGAATGCCTCGTCGCGCGCCTCGCCCGGCGCTGGCTCGCCGATGGCGGGCGCGGCCATCTCGGCCTGGGCGCGCGCAGGCTCGGCGGGGCGGCGGCGAGCCTGTTGCTGGCGTTCGCGACCGCCGCGATCCTGGCCCTCGCTCTCTGGTCATTTGCCGCCCACTGGCGTTTCCCTGCCTTGTTGCCGGATGGTTGGACCCTGCAGAATTGGACCCGGCATGGCTCGGGAATCGAGCGGCCGCTCGTCACCAGCCTCTTTCTCGGCCTCGCGTCCAGCGCCATCGCGCTGCTGCTGACGCTTGGCTGCCTGGAGAACGAACGCCGTCATGGATTGCATCCCACGGGCCGCATCCTCTGGCTCATCTATTTGCCCTTGTTGACGCCGCAGATCTCCTTTCTCTTCGGGGCCGAGACGCTGTTCACCTGGCTCGGCATCGAAGCGGGCGGCCTGGCGGTGGTGTGGAGCCACCTTCTCTTCGTCTTGCCTTATGTCTTTCTCATGCTGGCCGATCCCTATCGCGCGTTGGACGAGCGCTATATTCGCGCCGGGCTCTGCCTCGGCGCCGGGCGCGGCCGGCTGTTCGGCGCGGTGATGCTGCCCCTGTTGCTGCGCCCGATCCTGATCGCGGCCGCGGTCGGCTTCGCAGTCAGCGTCGCGCTTTATCTGCCCACGCTCTTTGCCGGCGCCGGGCGCTTCGACAGCCTGACCATCGAGGCGGTGGCGGCAAGCGCCAATGGCGATCGCCGGTTGGCGGGCGTCTTCGGACTCTTGCAGGCGGCTCTTCCGCTCGGCGTCTTCCTGCTCGCGATCCTCCTGCCCGGGTTCATCTTCCGCCATCGCCGTGGAATGGCGCCGCGATGAGCGAGGCCGGTCTCGTTCTCGAAGGCGTTGCGCTATGGCTCGGCGCGCGGCGGCTTGTCGGCCCGCTCGATCTCACCATCGCGCCGGGCGAGGTAACCACGCTAATGGGCCCGTCGGGCAGCGGGAAATCGAGCCTGCTCGCTTTTCTTTGCGGCACACTCGATCCCGCCTTTCGCGCGGTCGGGCGGGTGCGACTCGACGGCATCCACATCGCTGAATTGCCGCCGGAGCGCCGGCGGCTCGGGATTCTTTTTCAAGACGATTTGCTTTTCCCCCATCTTTCCGTGGGCGGCAACCTCGCCTTCGGTTTGCCGCCGGGAATGTCGCGCAGCACCCGCCGCGCAATGGTGGAAACGGCCTTGGCCGAATCGGGCCTGGCCGGCTTTGCCGATCGCGACCCCGCAACCCTTTCCGGCGGCCAGCGCGCCCGGGTTGCCTTGCTGCGCATGCTGTTGTCGCAGCCGCGGGCTTTGCTTCTGGACGAACCTTTTGGTCGCCTCGATTCGCGGCTTCGGGGCCGCTTTCGCCGGCTGGTCTTCGAGCGAGCCTTGGCGCAGCGCCTGCCCGTCTTTATGGTTACCCATGATCGCGAAGACGCAGAGGCGGGCCGTGGCAAAATTGTCACAGTCGGGGAGGACTTAACCGACAATAACCTTGAATAGCTTGGCTACTTTGACTTTGAGAGGGGCCGTGCCTAATATCGTTTCACCTAGGGTCGTAGAGCCATATAAGTTTCGAACCCAGTGCTCGGCGGGGGGCTCGCCGAAGTATCGCATGAGCGGACATTGTCGCGCGGCAGTGTTCGATGGTTCGCCGGCAACGGTGATTTGGAGTTAATCGAGAGGGGTCATGATGATGAATATGAAAGTACTTGGCGCCGTTGCGGCCCTCGGATTGTTGGCCGGCTGCGTCAGCAATATCGACAATTTGGCTGCCACCAAGGGTACGGGCTCGCCCTTTACCCAAGCGTTGACGACTGAATATCAGGCCTACGTCGCAGAAGAGAAAAGCGAATACGATTGGCCGAACGCCAACCATTTCGCCGACAAAGGCTTGCTGGCGGCCGGCGGTGCCAATGTGGAGCCGGAAGATCTGGCCAATTGGGACATCCCGGCCGACAAACAGGCGGAGTTGTCCTCGGCCCGCACCCGCCTGATGACGGCATTGAACGGTGGTGCCCGCGAAGCCTTGCCGCAGGATGCGGCGCGCGCGCAGGCTCGTTTCGACTGCTGGGTTGAAGAGCAGGACGAAAACCACGAAGCCGACAAGATTGCAGCCTGCAAGAACGACTTCATGGCGGCGATGGATGCCCTGGAGAAGAAACCGGCTGCGGCGACGATGGCTCCAGCGATGGCGCCGCAGAATTACACGGTCTACTTCGACTGGGACAAGTCGGTCATCACTCCGGCCGGCCACGCGGTGATCAACGACGTGCTCGCCGACGCCGCCAAGCATGCTCCCTCGTCCGTGTCGGTTACCGGTCACGCTGACCGCTCCGGTCCGGAAGACT
>JBGPNG010000230.1:0-4378 GCA_041487395.1 Dongiaceae bacterium | reverse complement strand
TCGACGAACTGCGCGCCGCCGTCGAGTTGGCGGATCGCGTGTTGGAAGACGCAAAGTTATCGGCGATCAGCCACCTGATCTATCCGCCTCGCGCCATGACGCCGGCCGAGCGCGAGGCGCAACGCGCGCGCCTCGTCGACACCGCCGTCGCCCAGCCGGCAATCGGCGCCCTATCACTGGGCCTGCTGGCGTTTTTTGAGCGCCTCGGCCTGCAGCCTGCCATGCTGGCGGGCCACAGTTACGGCGAATGGGTCGCCTTGCAAGCGGCCGGCGTTTTCACGCCCGAGGAACTGTTGCGCCATTCGGCGTACCGCGGCCGGCTCATGGCCAACGTCACGGGCGACGGCGCGATGGCGGCAATTCTGGCGGAGCGCGAAATCATCGAGCGCGCTCTACCGGCCAGCGGCCGGACGGTGGTTGCCAACCACAATGCGCCGGCGCAAACAATCGTTTCCGGCCCCGCCGCCGAGATCGACGAGTTGATCGCCGGCTTTGCCGAGAAGGGCATCCGCGCCATCAGGCTGACGGTGGCGGGTGCATTCCACTCGCCCCTTATGGCCGAGGCGCAGGAACATCTCGCCCGCTACATCGACGGTATCGCCCTCAAACCGGCCCAGTTGCCGGTCTATGGCAACGCGGACGGAGCAACCTACGGCGACGGCGCGGTCGCGGCCCGGCTCAAGACGCATCTCTTGAGCACGGTCGAATTCGTTTCCCAGATCCGGCGCATGCAGGCCGATGGGGCGGATCTGTTCGTCGAGGTCGGTCCCGGTACGGTTCTGACCAACCTCGTCCACGAGATCGTCAAGGATGGCGGCCCGCTGGCAATCGCTCTCGACGGCATGGGTGCTGGACTGGGCGGCCTGCTCGGAGCCGTTGGCGCGCTTTGGCGGGCGGGCGCGGTCATCGACCTTACCCAGCTCTTCCGCGGACGGGTCGAGCCGGCGACCGATCTAGCCGCCTTGGCCGAGCCGCCGGCAGCCAGAGGAGATTGGCTGCTGGATGGGCAATGGATCTGGCGCAAAGAAAAACCGGTGCCGGTCTTGAACATTGCCCCGGCGCCGCGCAACACCGGCGCGGTAACGCAAGCTTCGGCGGCCGCCGATTCGGCAATCTTCGCCGGCAGCCCGCCGACGCCGGCGGCCATGGGTGCCGCGTCCGGCGCCGCGGTGGAGATTTACGCCGCCTACCAGGAAACCATGCGCCAAGTCCTTGCTGCCCAGGAGCGCATCGTCGGTTTGATGTTGCAGGGCGCAGGCGCGCGGGAAAATCCCGGCGAACTCGCCGGCGAAGCCACGGCTGCACTTCGCCAGGCGGCCGGCTCGATCTTCCAACCTCACCGCCCACCCGGCACAACCCCGTTACCCGATGTTAGCGCCTCGGCGCCCGACGTGGCGATCGGCCCCCCTGCGACGGCGCCGAGCGCGATCGAACCCAAGGCGGCAGACGCGCTGGCAAACGATTCAGCACCGTTCGACAGCAAACGCCTCACCAAGCTGATCGTCGCAATCGCGGAGAAAGCTACCGGATATCCGACGGACATGCTGGGCGTCGACGCGGATGTCGAGGCCGAACTTGGCATCGGCTCGATCAAGCGCTTGGAAATCCTGGAGACGCTGACCGCACAGCTGCCGCCGCCCTTGAATGCCCGGCTCAGCGGGGCGATGGATCGAGTGGTGCGCATCAAGACTTTCGCCGGCTGGGCCGATCAAATCCTGGCCGCCGGCGAAGCTTCGCCCGGCGCTATGGCGCCGGAGGCGAGGCGACCTGCCGCCGCGTCATTGCGGGCAGCTGAACCCGGCCTGCGCCACGTCATGCGGGGCAATGCACGACCCCTTGAACCGCGACCTGTCGATTGGCAATCCGGTGCAATCCTGCTGACCGAGGATGAATTGGGCGTCGCCGAACGGGTACGAGCCCTGTTGCAGCAGCGCGGCGTGGCCGCGATTCTCCTGCCGGGAACGCGGCTCTCGGATCCGAGCGAACTTGCCCGCGCCGTCGGCGAGCTTGCCGCGGCCGATGGGCATTTCGGCGGAGTCGTTCACCTGGCCGGTCTCGTTCAGGAACCCATGCCGGCACTGCTCCATGACTGGCGGCAGTCGACGGAGCGTCATGGCAAGAGCCTGATTCGCCTGTTGCGCTCGCTCGCCGCCGATTTGCAGGGCGGCAACGACGCGCCGCCCAGGCGTTTCGTGACGGCATCGCTGCTTGGCGGCCGGTTCGGACGCGACCGCGCGACCGTGCAAGGCATGCCGAGCGCAGGTGCTGGCGTCGGCCTGCTCAATACGTTGCAGGAGGAATGGATGGACGTCCTGTGCAAGGCCATCGACCTTGATCCGCGCCAGTCCCACGACCAGATCGCCGGGCATATTGTCGCTGAAATTCTGGGTGGCTTCGACGATCGCGAGATCGGATATCCCGAAGGTCTGCGAACGGCATATCGCGCCGTTGCCCAGCCGCTCGGTAGCGCCGATGCAAGGCAGGCGCTGGCCATCGACAAATGGGTGGTCCTGGCAACCGGAGGCGCGCGCGGCATCACCGCCGAGATCGTCAAGGACTGGGCGCGGCCCGGGATGACCTTCATCCTGGTCGGCCGGATCGATCCGGCATCGTCCGAGCCGCTCGAATTCGCTGCCCTGGCCGACGAGGCGGCCCTGCGGCGACATCTGATCCAGGATGCGCGCCGGGCGGGAATGTTGCGCCACCCGGCGAGCATCGAATCGGAGATCGCCGCGATCATGCGCCGGCGCCAGGTCCTTGGCACGATCGCCGAGCTTCGGGCCAAGGGAGCGAACGTCGAATACCAGGCGATGGATCTTCTGAATGCCGGCGCCCTCGCCGGCCTGATCGACGGAATTTACGCTCGCCATGGACGGATCGATGCCGTGCTGCATGGCGCGGGATCGATCGAGGATAAGCTGCTCATCGACAAGACGGATGAATCGATCGACCGCGTTTTCGATACCAAGGTCGATCCGGCCTTCCTGCTCTATCGCGCGCTGCGCCCCGAAAGCCTGAAGACCATTGTCTTCTTTTCCTCCGTGGCCGGCCGGTTCGGCAGCCGCGGGCAGGCGGACTATGCCGCGGCCAATGAAGTTCTGAACCGCCTGGCATGGCGCATGGCGGCCGAATGGCCGGCGGTTCGCGTGCTCTCGATCAATTGGAGCACCTGGTCCGGCGTCGGCATGGCCGTCGGCGCGATGGATTCGAGACAGGGCGAGCGTTTTCCCCCCATCACGCCCAGCGAGGGATGTCATTTCCTGCGCAACGAGATCGAGCGCGGGAATTTCGACAGCGTCGAAGTCATCGCGGGCGAGGTTCGTCAGGCCGAAGGGTCCGCGACAGAGGCGCAATCGGGCGCGTTGGCCCGGAGCTGACGATGCCCGGCGGTCCGATCGCAGTGGTCGGTATCGAGATGCGCCTTGCCGGGGCCGGCGGCACCGGCGCGTTCCTGCGCACGGCCCTCGGCGAAAGCCCGATCGACGCGGATGCCACCCCATTCTATGGCGAGCGACCATCCGATCTCATTCACGCCCCGAACCGGCGCGATCTGCGTATCGGGCTTGCTCAGTGCCGATCGACCGGCAATACGGCGACCGGCGAAACGGCGACCGGCGACGACGCCGTGGCTGCCCAATGGCGTGGAGGCAGCGGGGGTTCGGAGGTGGTTGGCGCCCTGGAATGGGCCGGCGCCGGGCTCGCCGCCGGATCGTTCGATCTTGCGATCATCGCGGCGGCCGACCTGGAAAAGGGGCCGCCCCTGGCGCAGATCTTGATTGCCATGGCCCCGCTCGCCACGGCGCGCGCGGCCAACATGGCGATCCTCGCCCTCTGGTCGACGACGGGCGACGAGTTGCCTACGGCGCTGATCGCAGCCGTCGGCCAGAATCAGCGCGAGATCGAACGCGGCTTGGAAGCCGCCTTGCCGAAGCACCCGACCGGCCCGCCTTACCGCAGCCTGTGGATCGCCGACGAGGTTGCGCGCGGCGGTGGTGATGGGGCTGTCGCCACGCTCCAGGCCATCGCGCTTGCCGTCCTGGCGATCGCATGCCGCCGCATCCCGCCATCGCGCGAAATCGATGGCTGGGTAGGGCCTATCGAGCTGGGATTCGGCCAATTCTCGCGTCAACGACCCTGGCTTCATGAGCCCGGTGGGCCAGCGCGGCACGCATTGGTCATGCTGCCGTCGGGTTGCGGGCTTGAACGCCTCTGGATCGTGGACGCCGAAACTGACGGACCCGATCCATTGCAACTGCCCTGGACGGTGCAGGTTTTCGTGCTTTCCGGCGCCGATCGGGATGGGCTGAGGGGCGAGATCGAGGGACTGGCGCGACGGCTGGCAGAAAACCCGGTCTGCGTACCGGCGAACCTGGCAGCC
>JBGPNG010000229.1:0-4405 GCA_041487395.1 Dongiaceae bacterium | reverse complement strand
TCGCGCCGAACCCACAGCCGGCCAGGTGCGGATGGTTGTTGGCATCGAGTCATTTCGGACGGATCGCGACCTGTGGCTTGACCGTTTAGTGCTCAATCCAGTTCTCGATGAACAGGATTCTCGGCGCATGAGCCAGAGCCAAGAGATCGGGTGATCGTTGGCATTGAGAGGAAAAGCACCAATTGATCTACCTCAATACGGCCTCGCCTACGCGGAAGTAGTTGTTGCCAACAAGACAAGAAGCTGAAGAACCAAAGCCGCCCGACCAGTTAGTCAGCACAACATGGATTCCCAATGTTTCCGATCCTTTTCATTGTGCTGTGCCTTGTGATCTTTTTGGTCATCATGGGTCCGATGATGACGCGGCATGAGCCGTGGCGTCGTTGGCGCGACAGCGAGCCAATCCCGCATAAGAGGGCCTTCGACATCCTGAACGAGCGCCTCGCAAAGGGCGAGATCGATAAGTCCGAGTACGACGAGAAGCGTCGCATGATCGCCCAGGGCCGGTGATTTAGAGGCGGAGGAGTTTTGGCCATGCGCAGACCGTTCCCGATTATTGTGGTCCTTGCAGTGTCCCTCTTTGCGTTGATGTGGGGATACGGAGCTTTCGTCGCGCCTTATTCAGCGGGCGGATGGTGGGGAATGATGGGACCCAACATGATGGCGGGCCCTGGAATGTGGGGCGGATATGGCCCTGGCATGATGCGAGGATATGGCCCAGGCGTCACGGGTCCGGGATGGAACTCGGCTTCACGCGATCTCAATCTGTCGACGGACAATGTGAAGAATTATTTTGAGCGTTGGCTCGCGTGGCAGGGCAATCCGCGTCTGAAGGTTGGTGATGTGAAGGAGAAGGATGCCGATACGATCGTGGCCGACATCGTCACCAAGGACAATTCGCTCGTGCAGCGTTTCGTCGTCAACCGCCACAACGGCTATTTCCAACCATCGGAGGACTAAACCATGATGTGGAACGGACCTTATGGAATGATGGGTGGCTGGGACGGTTGGGGTTGGTTCTGGCCCCTCCATTTCATTATCCCATTCTTGTTCTTGGCCCTTATCATCACGGTGGTCGTGTTCGCTGTGCGGTACGCGACCGGTTGGGGTGGTCATCCGATGGGGCCTGGCATGATGGGCTATGGCATGGAGCGTCGCTCGTCCGCCCTTGACGTTCTTGAGGAACGGTACGCGCGCGGCGAAATCAACCGCGATGAGTATCTCGAAAAGAAGCGAGACATCACTGGATAAAGCTGTTCGGGGCCGCAGGGAATAAGTGCGCGGCGCTTGGCAGATCGGTTGCAAGGATGGCGAGCCGCCGCCCCAGCGTTTGAACCCGACCCTGAACGCGCTCGGCAGTGAAAAGCGAGCCGCACTGTGACCTCGGATATCCGCCGTGGAACCTCTGATCATTTCGGCGCTTGAGGTCACTGATGACCTCGTGGAGGTTGTCGAACGCAAAGGTCTAGGCCATCCCGACACGATCTGTGACGCTCTCGCCGAGACGCTGTCGCGCAACCTTTGCCGTGAATATCGGGACCGTTTCGGAGCCGTTCTCCATCACAATGTCGACAAGGCACTTTTGTGTGGAGGCCGCGCCGCGCCGGCTTTCGGGGGCGGACGCGTAATCGATCCTATCGAGATCTATCTGGCGGGGCGGGCAATAGCGCAGGTCGAGGGTAAAGCTGTCCCGATCACGGAGATCGCTGTTGAGGGATCACGCGCCTGGATGCGCGCCAACCTGCATGCTTTGGATGCAGAACGCCATGTGCAAATCCACGCGCTCATCCGGCCCGGCTCCCAGGATCTGCGGGAGCTTTTCTCTCGGCACCCTCGACGCGGGGTTGCGCTCGCCAATGATACATCGATCGGCGTTGCTCACGCTCCACTGAGTCCGCTGGAACGTCTCGTGCTTGCCGTCGAAAAGCGCATCAATGGAAGAGACCGCAACCGTGAACATCCGGCGTGGGGCGAAGATGTCAAGGTCATGGGCATTCGTCGCGGCACGACGGTCGATCTAACGGTAGCGTGCGCAATGATAGGAAGATACCTCTCTCACCTCGACGATTATCTCGCCGAGAAGGCTGCGGTCGCGCAGATGGCACACGAGCTTGCTATCGAGCACGGATTTCCCGCCTGCGACGTTACTGTCAACGCCGCCGACTATCCACCAGCGAACACCACCTATCTGACCGTTACGGGGACGTCAGCCGAGGCCGGTGATGACGGTCAGGTCGGTCGAGGTAACAGGGTGAATGGATTGATTACGCCCTATCGGCCAATGAGCCTCGAAGCAGTCGCAGGAAAGAATCCGGTGACCCATGTGGGCAAGATTTACAACGTCCTCGCCCGCGAAATTGCCGAGAAGCTGGTCGCGACGGTACCGGAAATAGCTGCG
Source organism: Dongiaceae bacterium (assembly GCA_041487395.1). Taxonomy (GTDB): domain Bacteria; phylum Pseudomonadota; class Alphaproteobacteria; order Dongiales; family Dongiaceae; genus DASXQK01. Next base: position 2,007 of record JBGPNG010000229.1, on the reverse strand, counting down.
GCGCAATGTCTAGTGGTTGGTCAAATCGGCATTCCCATAACCGAACCGGCGATGTTGCATGTTCGGCTTGCAACGCGCGACGGAGTTCCCATCGATCGACTGAAACCCCGCATTGCTGAAATTGCGACCGATCGTCTTGGCCTCGCCTCGAAGCTGGTCGACGATTTTATCGCCGGCACGATTGAGGTTTTCTGACCTCGTGCGCTGCTTGCAATGCCGAGAATTCGTCGGAAGCCTGAATGCCGTGGGTAAGATACGTTGATGACCCCGGAATGCCCGCCGTCAAGTTGGGTTTGGATAGTGCTCAGCCAGACACTGGGAATGGTCGGCGAGCGCCTCGATCACCCGACAATTGGCGATCCGACCGCCGCGACACTGGACGATCATGTGCTCCAATTCGGCTTTGAGCGACTCAAGTCTGAGGATGCGACTCTTGACCTGCTCTAACTGGCGCCCCGCTATGCGGTCGGCGGCTTCACAGGACCGTTCGGGATTATCCGCCAGGCTGAGCAGTTCGCGGATGGCATCCAGTGGAAACCCAAGTTCACGACTATGTCGGATGAATGCCAACCGCTCGAGGTGCCATTGCCCGTAGCGTCGCTGGTTGCCGTTGGTGCGCGCCGCCTCCGGCATCAGGGCGATCTGCTCGTAATAGCGGATGGTCTGCACCTTGCAGCCCGTTTGCGCCGCAAGTTGGCCAATGGTGAGCTCTTTCCCGGACATGAAGGCAACCTCTTGAACCTACAGTCACTATAGGTCCTATCTTGAACGTAACGCATCGGCAAGCCTGTAGCGGGAATCCTGATGGCCCATACGCATCATCACAAAGACACCCAACCTCCAAGACACGAGCACGGCGCGGCCGCTTGTTGTAGCTCCGAGGCCTGTGCTGCTCCTGCACCCCCATTTCGGTCCGGCCGTGCCTATAAAGTCCGCGGCATGGATTGCGCGGAAGAGGTTGCGGTGCTCAAGCGGGTGATCGGCCCCGTCGTCGGAGGAGCTGATCGGCTTGCCTTCGACGTCCTGAACAGCCGGATGACGGTTGCAGACGACGCACTCGCAGTCCCGGATGACTTAATCGTCAAGGCCGTCGCCGCGACCGGCATGAGTGCCGTGCCGTGGAAGGCGCACGCGGACAAAGGCGAGCCCGATAGCCACCGTCGTCAGCAAGTTCTGTTCACCGCGGCCAGTGGCACCTGTGTGCTGATCGGCCTTGTCGTGCATGTCGTCCTCGCGGGCAACTTTGCCCAGGCATGGAAGCTCTTGGCTGGCCATGCTGGCCAGCCAACGCCTTGGCCGGAAATTGCTGCCTATCTTGCGGCCGTCCTACTGGGCGGACGGTTCGTTGCGGTCAAGGCATGGTATGCGGCGCGCAACCTGCGGCCTGACATGAATCTCTTGATGACTGTGGCCGTCTTCGGCGCCATGGCGATCGGCGAATGGTTTGAGGCCGCGACTGTCAGTTTCTTATTTGCGCTGTCCCTTGCGCTAGAGAGCTGGAGCGTCGGGCGGGCGCGCCGGGCAATCGCTGCGCTTCTTGACCTCGCTCCGCCGACTGCGCGGCTTCTTCATTCGGACGGATCGGAAGTCGCGGTTCCTGTGGCCCAGGTCAGACAAGGCGACCGATTCATCGTGTTATCCGGCGAACGCATAGCGCTTGATGGACGTGTCGTCGCCGGTACTAGCGCGGTGAATCAAGCGCCGATCACCGGCGAGAGCGTGCCGGTCGAGAAGGAACCCGGCGCGGAAGTCTTTGCCGGTACGGTCAACGGCGATGGCACACTGACTGTCGAGGCGACCAAGACCGTCGAGGACACGACGCTCGCCCGCATCATCCGTATGGTCGAAGAGGCGCATGCTCACCGTGCACCGTCTGAACAATGGGTCGAAGGCTTCGCCCGTGTCTACACGCCTGCGGTGATGCTGTTGGCGCTGCTGGTATTCTTGTTTCCACCGCTGCTTCTCGCCCAGGCTTGGGACGAGTGGTTCTATCGTGCGCTTGTGCTG
>JBGPNG010000228.1:0-4417 GCA_041487395.1 Dongiaceae bacterium | reverse complement strand
TGGAACCCGAGGAGGGGCTGATCGGGATCGGCTCGGGCGGGCCCTATGCGCTGTCGGCGGCGCGCGCCCTCATCGACATCGAAGGACTGGACGCCGAAGCGATCGCCCGCAAGGCCATGGGCATTGCCGCCGACATCTGCATCTACACCAACCGCAACATCACCCTCGAGATTCTATGAACGAGATCAGCAAGGAGACCAGCGCCCCGAAACTCCCGGACGCCAAATTACCCGGCGCCAAATTGCAAGTCGGCGGATTCAGTCCGCGCGAGATCGTCTCCGAACTCGACCGCTACATCGTCGGCCAGAACGATGCCAAGCGGGCGGTGGCGATCGCGCTGCGCAACCGCTGGCGCCGCCAGCAGCTGCCCGAGGCGCTGCGCGAGGAAGTGCAGCCCAAGAACATCCTGATGATCGGGCCGACCGGCGTGGGCAAGACCGAGATCGCCCGGCGCCTCGCCCGCTTGGCCCAGGCGCCTTTCCTGAAGGTCGAGGCAACCAAGTTCACCGAGGTGGGCTACGTCGGGCGCGATGTCGAGCAGATCATCCGCGACCTGGTGGAGATCGCCTTGACCATGACCCGCGAGCGGCTGCGCAAGGATGTCGCGGCGAAGGCCGAACTCGCCGCCGAGGAGCGGGTGCTGGATGCCCTGGTGGGCGAGGGCGCCACCGCCGAGACCCGAACCAAGTTCCGCCGCATGCTGCGGGCCGGCGAGCTGGACGACAAGGAAATCGAGATCAAGCTGCGCGACAGCGCCGGCGGCCTTCCGACCTTCGATATTCCGGGCATGCCCGGGGCCAGCATGGGCATGGTCAATCTGAACGACGTGCTGGGCAAAGCCTTCGGCGGGCGAACCAAGACCAAGAAGGTGGGTGTCGCCGACAGCCATCGCCTGCTGATGGCGGAGGAAAGCGACAAGCTGCTGGACGAGGAGCGGGTGACCGCCGAAGCCATCGCCGCCGTGGAGCAGAACGGCATCGTCTTCCTGGATGAGATCGACAAGATCTGCGCGCGCGGCGAGCGCGTCGGCGCCGATGTCAGCCGCGAGGGCGTGCAGCGCGATCTGCTGCCGCTGATCGAGGGAACGCAAGTCTCGACCAAGCATGGGCCGGTCAAGACCGACCATATCCTGTTCATCGCCTCGGGCGCCTTCCACCACGCCAAGCCCTCGGACCTGCTGCCCGAATTGCAGGGCCGGCTGCCGATCCGGGTCGAGCTGCAGGCGCTGACGCGCGACGATCTGAAGCGCATCCTGATCGAGCCCGAGGCCAGCCTGATCAAGCAATACAGGGCGCTGCTGGCGACCGAGCAATTGACGCTGGATTTTGCCGAGGACGCGATCGACGCTCTGGCCGATCTCGCCTTCGAGATCAACGGCAGCGTGGAGAATATCGGCGCCCGGCGCCTGCATACCGTGCTGGAGCGCCTGTTGGAGGAAATCAGCTTCACCGCCACCGACCGGCCGGGCGAGCAAATAACCATCGACGCCGCCTATGTGCGCGAGCGCGTCGGCCCGCTGGCCAAGAACACCGATCTCAGCAAGTTCATTCTCTGACCGGCGCGAGGCGACCGCCGAGTTGCTCCCGCCCCCTTGATGGGTGCGGGGTGGGGGGGGTGACACATCACCGGCGCAGGGCGATCAGGATCGTTTCAATCACGCCATCGAGATTTTACAAAACATCGCTGTTCCAAAACCGGATGCCGCGAAATCCTCTGGCCATGAGCCATGCCGTGCGATCGTCATCGCGAGTTTGCTCGATGACATGCTGACCGCCATCGACTTCGACAATCGGCCGCCTATCAGGGCACAGAAAATCGACAACATAAGAACCAAGCGGCACCTGTTGTCGGAAACGGGCACCATCAAGTTGCTTTCTACGCAATTTTTCCCTGAGCGCTTTTTCAGCCTCGGGGCGATTCTGACGCAATTGTCGAGCGTTCAACGTACCCACGTCACCCCACCCTAACCCGCCCCCGTCAAGGGGTCGGGAATGAGAAAGAGCGTCACCGCTCGTTCAATAACGCCAGCAGCTTCTCCAACGTCGGGCGATCGAGCTTTTCGATTTTCTCGGACAGGCGGTTGGCGAGTTCGGTCGCCAGCGGGTCGAGCCCGCCCGTGTCGACGACGATGCGCGGATGGGAGAGTTCGGCCAGACGCCGCAGCTCGTCCACATCGTCCCAGGCCAGATTGAAATAGGCCGAGACCTGCTGCACGAAGCCGCCGGCGGGCCGGCCGCGGTGGCCATGTTCCAGGGCCGAGAGATATGCGGCCGAAACGCCGAGCGATGACGCCATGTCCTTGAGCCGCTTGCCGCGGCCGCGGCGCAATTCCCGGAGTCTTCGACCGAACGGCGTCATCCCTCGCGCCGCCGCTTCAGCAGGACATAAAGCGCGCCCGTGCCCCCATGCTGCTGCTGCGCGTAATCGAAGGCGAGCACGCGGGCGCGGTTGGGGGCCTGGTTCAGCCAGCGCGGTACCTGGTTGCGCAACACCCCGTTGCTGCCGCGCGCCAGGCCCTTGCCGGTGATGACGAGGAGGCAACGCTTGCCCGCCCCTTCGGCCGAAGCGATGAAATCTGCCAGACGCTCGGCCGCGGCGGCCTGGGTCAGGCCATGAAGGTCGAGGCGGCCTTCGATGGGCAATCGCCCGCGGCGCAGGCGCTCTGCCGACCTTCGGTCGATGCCGGCGGCTTTCCCGTGACTTATGTCGGGAACTGGGGCCGGCGGTAATCGGGCAGGGGCCGCCGAAATCGATGCGGGTACGGACGAAGCCCGTAGTTTTGTCTTTGCCGGCAGGGCGACCTCCGCGGGCGAAGTCGGGGCGGTCTTGCGGCTGGGCAGCGGTCGCACATCGCGCATGGCCGCCTGCCATACCGCGCGGTCCAGTTCGCCGCGCGGGGGCCGGTTGCCCTTTTTGCCTTTGGTCACGATCCCGAATCGCTCGCGGCGGGCGTCAAGCCGATCGGCAGCAGGAGATAGAATTTTCCGGAGGAATTCATGGGGCCCGCCGCGGCTTCAGCTGCACTACCTTCGCCCCAATAGACATCGCCGCGCAAGGGCCCCCGGATCGCAGCGCCGCTATCCTGGGCCAGCATCAAACGGCGCAAGGGGGCGCCCGTGCCGTCCTGGGTATCGAGGTACACCGGCGCGCCGAAAGGCAGGAAGGATGGATCGACGGCCAAGCTTCGCCCAGGGGTCAACGCCACGCCCTCGGCACCCACAGGTCCGTCGCCTTCGATTTCATGAAAGAAAATGTAGCGCGGGTTGCGTTCCATGAGCCCAGGCGCCCGATCGGGATGGGCGATGAGCCAGGCCCGCAGGCTTTGCAGCGAAATCCGGTCGGCCGGGATCTCGCCTTGTTCAATAAGCACGCGGCCGATGGCGACGTAGCCGAGACCATTGCTGCCCGCGACCCCGATGCGAAGCAGGCTGCCGTCGGCGAGACGGATCTCGGCCGAGCCTTGGATCGAGATGAAGAACGCATCGATGGGGCTGGCCAGCCAAACCAGTTCCAGCCCCTGGCCGCTCAGCACGCCCGCATCGATCTCCGCCCGGCTGTAATAGGGCTGGAGCTTCCCATCGACCAGGCGGCCCGCCGACATGTCGCCAGGCGAGGCCTCGATGAGATCGCTCGGCCGGCGATAAAGCGGGACTTCGAACCCGGCTTCGCGCCGGCGTGAACCGCGGACTTGGGGCTGGTAATAGCCGGTCAGCAGGCCTTCCTCGCCGCCCGATGGACCGCTCGATGGATCGTAAAGGCGATAGGCGCGGAATAGATGTTCGAAAAAGGAGCGTGCCGCGGCATCGTCGCCGGGGCCGATCACCATCGAGGCGCGGCAGGCGGTTTGCCAATCGGCCACCTGGCCAGCGAATTCCTGCGGCCCCATGGGCATTCCGCCCGGTAGGCGGATGAGACGCTCGCAGGAGCGGCGAAAAGCGGCAAGCGCGTCGGCTTGGCGATCTTCCGACCAACCGGGCAGATCCGCGAACGAAACCGGCTGCAGCCGCAGACGAGGTGCCGGCGCCGTCGTCGATTGCATCGGTAGGGGTTGGTTGCTGCAGGCACCTGCGGCCCCCAAAAGCAGCAAGGCGCCCAGCCATCGCATCATGGGCGGGATCAGTTCGGGCTGCGGGTTGCCACCAGAGTCCAGTTTGGATCGCGTGAGCCGGTATTGCGCGAGAACGTCCAGATGTCGGTGACCGGGGCGACGGCGGTTGCATCCCCATCCACCACCTCGCCTTCGGCGTCGCGGGTCACATTGATCTGATCGGAGACGATCTTCACCGTGACCACGGCGTTGCGGCCCTGCAGATCGGCTTCGAGCAGGTCGACGGAGCGGATGCCGACGAGGGTGGTGCTATGAACCTTGCCGGCTTTGCTCCGTTCCTCGATGGCGCCGTTGAAATTGGCAAAGACG
>JBGPNG010000227.1:0-4419 GCA_041487395.1 Dongiaceae bacterium | reverse complement strand
CCGATCACGGCTCCGATCCCAGCGGCATGACCACGCGTGCGCGCAAGACGGCGGAGGGTTACCTGCTGAAGGGCAGCAAGATGTGGATTACCAATGCGCCCATCGCCGATGTCTTCATCGTCTGGGCGAAGGACGATAGTGGTGCGATCCGCGGCTTTATTCTCGAGAAGGGTATGAAGGGGCTGTCGGCGCCGAAGATAGAGGGGAAATTCTCGCTGCGCACCTCGGTTACCGGCGAGATCGTGATGGAAGATGTGCCGGTGCCGGAGGAAAACCTGCTGCCGAAGGTGAGCGGCCTCAAGGGCCCCTTCGGCTGTCTCAACAACGCGCGCTATGGCATTGCCTGGGGCGCCTTGGGTGCCGCCGAATTCTGCTGGCATGCGGCGCGCGACTATACGCTCAACCGCAAGCAATTCGGCCGGCCGCTCGCCGCCAATCAGCTGATCCAGAAAAAGCTCGCCGATATGCAGACGGAGATCACGCTCGGTCTGCATGCCTGCCTTCGCCTGGGGCGGCTGAAGGACGAAGACCGCGCCGCGCCCGAGATGGTGTCCCTGCTGAAGCGCAATTCCTGCGGCAAGGCGCTCGATATCGCCCGCATGGCGCGCGATATGCATGGCGGCAATGGAATCGCCGATGAGTATCATGTCATTCGCCATGTCATGAATCTGGAAGCGGTGAACACCTATGAGGGCACGCATGACGTGCATGCGTTGATCCTCGGTCGAGCGCAGACCGGCATTCAAGCTTTCAGCGGATCATAGATCGACGGCCGCCGCCGGCCGCGCGACTCTTGGCTATCCTCGCGCTTCCGCGCTCCAGCCCTGCCAGGCATGCCACAGCGTGCTGAGGGCGAAGCCCAGAAACATCACGCCGGTGGCTCGCAATATCCAGATCTCGTGCCGGCGATAGAAGCGCTGCACCGGTCCGATGCCGACGAGCCAGATCAAGATTCCGTCGGCCAGCAGAAATCCGGCGAAGCAACTGGCGAGCAACGGCGGCGCCTGGTCGATGGCAAAATCGGCGAGCTGGCCGGCGAGCAAGGCTGTAAAGACCGACAGCGTCACCGGATAGCTCTTGGGGTTCGAAAGTCCGAACGCCAGCCCCCGCAGCAGCGGGCGACGGACCTGGATATTGGTGCGGCCCGACGCATCTTTGTGGGCCAGGAGGCTGCGCGTGCCCAAATAACCAAGATAGATGCCACAGAAAGTGGCAAGCGCGTTGAATACCCATGGCGCCACCAGGCGGGCGCCGACGATGGCCGTCAAGGCGAGTGTCGACCACAGCAGATCGCCGGCAAGATGGCCGATCAGAAAGATGGCCCCCGCTCGCCGCCCCTTGGCAGCGCCAATGCCTAAAAAGGCGATGACGGCCGGTCCCGGCGTCAACACCACGATGGCGCCGGCGATGGCCGCATCGGCGAGGAGGGCTGGTGCGAGCGACATTCCGCAATCCTCAGGCCGCCAGTTTTTCGATCCGGTCGGCGCCGAAGGCAACGCTCCCGATAGGGTCGAAATAAAAGGAAGACAACGACATGGCAAATCCAGGCTGGAGGTTGGCGAAATCGGACGATAGATAGCCATAGCCTTCTGCCGAAGTCGCGGGCAAATTTGGCCGCTTGGCGGCCAGTATCCGATGTTTGTCGCTCTATGCTTCGGGGGGAACCTGGCGCGCTGCGTTCGGCGAGGCGTCGAATGAATGTCCCGCTCATGAAGATCAAGGCGATCGCCGTTACCCATCACCGCCTGCCGCTCGACCCGCCGTCCAATGCCAGTTGGGATACGCGGCCCCGCACGCGGTTCGACCCCGTAGGCTGGATTCACATGCCCGAAACGCCCGGCATGGGCTATGCCCTCGATTAGCAGAAGCTGGCCGCGACAAGAATCTAGGCGACCTTGCGCAGCCATTCGATGATCCCGGAAAAATCGACGCCGCCTTTGCCGCCGGAAACGAAACGTTCATAGAGAGATGTTGCGGCCGCGCCAAGCGGCGTGCTGGCGCCGCTGGCGGCCGCCGCCTCGCCTGCCAGTTTCAGGTCCTTCAACATCATCGCCGCACTGAATCCGGGTCGATAGGCGTTGTTTGCGGGTGAACTCGGAACGGGGCCCGGTACCGGGCAATAAGAGGTCAGCGACCAGCATTGACCCGAGGCCCGCGATGCTACGTCGAACAATGTCGCCGCGGGCAAGCCGAGCCTTTCGGCCAACACGAAGGCTTCGCAGACGCCGATCATCGATATGCCGAGGATCAGGTTGTTGCAGATCTTGGCCGCCTGGCCGTTGCCGGGCCCGCCGGTATGGATGGCGGCCTTGCCCATGGCTTTGAAGATAGGCTCGCCTTGGCGGAAGGAATTTTCATTGCCGCCGACCATGAAGGTCAGGGCGGCGGCCGCGGCCCCGGCGACCCCACCGGAGACGGGCGCGTCGAGAAAATCGAGCCCGGCCTTTGCCGCCGCGCCGTGAATGTCGCGCGCAGTTGCTACGTCGATGGTCGAGCAATCGATCAGCAGGGTGCCCTTGGCTGCCATGGCGATCAGGCCCTGGGCGCCCAGGTAGACATCACGCGATTCCTTGCCGGAGGGCAGCATGGTGATGACGATCTGGCTTGCGCGCGCCGCATCGGCAATGCCGCTGGCAACTGCAGCACCCGCCTCCGCCAAGTTTGCAGCAGCGGCCGGCAGGGCATCGTAGGCGCGCAGACGATGGCCGGCCTTCAGCAGATTGCGTGCCATCGGCGCGCCCATGTGGCCGAGGCCGATGAAGCCGATGTCCGCCATGGTTGCCTCCTTAGACGAATTCAACTGAATGGGCCGGATTCGATGTGGGCTCAATGTTCGGCGCGTATTTACAGCCAATGGAATCGGCGAGCATCTTGCGCCGGTGCAATCGCTCACTCCCTGCGCAGCAGGGAATCCACTGACGCGCGGGGATCGATGCGCTCCTCCCGGATTCCCGCAGCCTGCACGAGCGCCTCGAGCTCAGGACGGGTCAAGCGCCCCGTCCTGATCCGTTGCTCCATGGCAAAGCGGTCCAGGACGAAGGGCTTGCCGGCGAGGCGGCAGACGGCGGCGTTCGAGCAGACCACCGGCCCCGGGATTACCCTCACGCGCGCAGCCTCCTCGGTCACCACCTGAGCGGCGGCGGGAAACAGGGCGCGGTATTGCGGGCTGGCCAGAAGGAGATAGGCCTCCATCCGGGTGGAGAAAAGCAGGCGCGCAATCAAGACCGCAAGGATGGCGAGCTTGCTCCGGACGGCGCCGAGACGCTGGCCGAAGACCAAGCTCGCTCCCTCGAAGGCAAGCCCCAGGCCGATGGCACAGGCGGCGACAAGCTCGAACTGGGAATTGTCTCCGACGCCTTCTCCAACCGATTGCAGCAGGAATGCCGCGAGGGAAAAGGGAATGTAGATCTGGGTGAAGCGCTTGGCGACGCTTGCCGGCGCGCGCAGCGCCCAGATCGTCCAGAGGACCAAGCCGGGCGCGATCCACTGGAGTCGACCCGACATATTCAGGGGCCGCAAAGGCGAGTATTCCCGCACGAACATGAGCTGGTCGATGAACGCCGTTCCGAACAGCGTCACGCATAAACCGAAGCCCAAGGCCGAGACGGCGGCCCCGATGAGCGCGGCGCGCATACTAGCCCGCCGGCAGATGCTCGCAAGCCAAATCAGCGCCGAAAGCGGCGTGGCGATCAGAGTGTGCTTGTAGAAACCTGCCACTGCCATGAGGATGACCGCCGGCTCGGCCGCCTTCCCCCGGCCATGCCGCACCAGGAACCAAGCGAGGGCCGACGTCGTCAGCGCGATCGCAGGCAGATGCGGATCGTTGACGCCGACATATCCGTCGTAGAAGCGCGCCATGGTAGCCAGCATCCACGGGCCGCCGAGGAGGGCCGAACTCGTCTTGCCGCCGAGCTGACGAATGCAGATCGCCGCCGCGGCCGAACTCACGACCGCCCCCAGCAAGGAAAGAGCGCGCCCGACATAGGTCGCGTCGAGGCCGAGCTTCGCGAGACTGCCGATCAGATAGAACGACAGTGGCGGGTAGTTGTTGACGATGAGGTCGCCGGGAGCCGGGTAGAGCGGACGCGGCCCGAACGCCGCGTCCGCATTGTAGGCATTCCAGCTGTCGTCGACGTCGATCTCCATGGGAAACATGGCACGCCAGACCGGCCATGCGGAGAACACGGCTGCAAGCACCCCGAGCAGAAGCAGGCCGCCGATGAGCGTCGCCGAATCCGCAGACTCGCGGGATCGCGATCGCGCCAGGCTCAGGAAAGCCCGGATCCTATGTCGCAAGCAAACCGCCCGGCGCGCCGCAGTCGATGCAATCTTCCGGCAGGATCGCGAACCCGCGTCCCGGCCGTCGCGGAATCGTGCAACAAGCACGCCTCGCTAGCCGCTCGCCCCTGGTGGCGCCCT
>JBGPNG010000226.1:0-4421 GCA_041487395.1 Dongiaceae bacterium | reverse complement strand
TCCGTCCTCAAATGGCTGAGCCTTTCGCTGCTGGCCTATGCCGCCACCGCCTTCATCGTCAACGTCCCTTGGTCGAAGGTGGCATTCTACGCCGTCATCCCGCATGTCACCTGGAGCGCCGATTATTTTGTTACCGTGGTCGCCGTCTTCGGCACCACCATCAGCCCTTATCTGTTTTTCTGGCAGGCCGAGACGGAGGTCGAAGATCAGCAGGAAAAACCCGGTGCCGCGCCGCTGAAGAAAGCGCCCAAGCAGGCGCCTGGGGAAATCCGCCGTATCGAGATCGACACATATGTCGGCATGGCGATTTCCAACCTCGTCGCTTTGTTCATCGTGGTGACGACGGCCGCGACATTGAACCTCCACGGCATCACCGACATCCGGACTTCGGCCGATGCAGCCGAGGCGCTGCGGCCGCTGGCCGGAGACTTTACCTTCGCCCTCTTCGCCGCCGGCGTCATCGGCACCGGCCTGCTGGCGCTGCCCGTGCTTGCCGGCTCGGCCGCCTATGCGCTGGGCGAAGCGCTCGAATGGCCGGTCGGTCTCGCCCGCCAGTGGTATCAGGCGCGCGCCTTTTACGGGACGATCGCGGTCGCCACGGGCCTCGGCGTGGTGATGAACTACCTGCCCATCGATCCGATGAAGGCCTTGTTCTGGAGCGCCGTGATCAACGGCGTTAGCGCCTCGCCGATCATGGCGATCATGATGCTGATCGCGACCCGAAAAAAGGTGATGGGTTCATTCACCATTCCCCGGACGCTTCGCTTCCTGGGTTGGCTCGCCACCGCACTGATGGCGCTTGCCGCGCTGGCCATGGTGGGAAGCTGGCTCGCCTGAAGCACCGGCAGAGCGCAACGAGGCGCCAGGGAGACCGCCGGCCGGCCGGTGCTCACAGCCTGGAAAGCTGGCGGGCCGTGCAACACCGGGCCCGCGCCTTCAGCCGCGGCGAAAAAATGGGGCCGCGGCTTGACCAGCAGGGTTAATTCGCCGCTTGGAGCGTGAGCACGGCAACCCCGCCGGCGATGTTCAATCCCTGGATCCCTTCGACGCTAAGCGGTTGCAGCACGAAGGAATCCTGGGAGCCGCCGAGAAGGGCATTGGCACCGACGCCATAGCCGATGGCAGCCGCAGCGCTGATGCCTGCATAACCGCCGGCGAGCGCACCGGGCCCGACATCGTTGGTCGGCGCCAACACCGCCCATACCATGACGCCGTTCGATTGATAGCCGATGTCGACGCCGTATTTCTTGATGGTGCCCGCATAGTTATCGGCCGGCTTGCCGGTACCGGCGTCGAATACGCATCTGATGTCGCGCGAAGAACCGAAAACGAAGCTGACGCTGCCGGCGACATCGCATTTCAAAAAGCCCGCCTTCACCCCGTTTTCGGCTGCGGTGGCAGGGGTAGCGATCGGGGCGACGATCGTCATCGAAAGAATAGCGGCCGTCGCCAGAACTTTGTCTATCGCGGGCATGACACGTCTCCTTGCAAACATCCAAGATGAAATTGGCCCCAGATCGTCAGCCGTCAATCGCCCCCAGTCAATACTTGGCCTTGCGCGTTCCGAACGACATCGACCCGGTTCCCATTCAGGATGCGGATGCCATGCCAGGCGTTGTCGCAGTCCTTCGCGAGAAATCGCACCTGACTTTAGCCCGCGCTCTCGATCTTCTTCGCGGCGTCGGCGGCTGTCGTGCCACTGATCACGTCGTTCGTCGAGCAAGCAGCCACGGCAACGGCTGCGATCTACGTTGCAGAAATGGCGGTGAGCGCGAGAAATACCGTTCCTGCAAAAAGAGCCATCTTCGGATACCTGACCAATCCTCCTTCGAGGATCCACTTTCACTCGAAGCGACCCCTCGGGGACGTCCAAGCGAGGACGTCCCTGGGACTAACAACGGACGGAGGAAAGGGTTCCAAGCTTCCGGAGGCGGGCCGGAAAGGGGGCAACTGTCCGCAATGGAGCGACCATCAGCCTGGATTCAAATCAGCTGCTTTCGCCAGCCATGTCGACGCGGCAAAAACCGCGCCGAGCGAATCTCAGTCGGCGAGGGCGACGGATGGATGGGGTTCCCGGGCCCGGTCCACAGCAGGTCGCGACCGGCGATGCCGGTTCACCACCATGCGATCATGCAGCAACTCGATCGTCTGCCGGCCGGTGCGGACAAACAGAAAGGGCAGCAGGCCGTGCAGCATGCAGGCCAATCCGCCGAGAACCATGCGGGTGCCGAAAAAACCGGCCGATCCCAGATGCTCGACATAGTTCTCGCCCACGGAAGCCGGATGATCGGTGAACAGGCCGAGTGACATGGCAAACCCCTCGATTCGATGCGTCTACGACCTATTGTTAGGCTCGAACCTGGGAAAGCTTTTTGCAATTTTCCTCAGGAATCGGGTAGAATTGGAATAATTTACCCCCTATTGCCCCAATCGGAGAAAAATATACCCATGGCTCTGGACAAGTTCGATCGCCGCCTGCTGGCCTTGCTGCAACAGGATGCGGGCCTGCCTGTCGCCGAACTTGCGGAGCGCGTGGGGCTTTCGCCCTCCCCTTGCTGGCGGCGGGTGCAGAAGCTGGAAGCCGAAGGTTACATCCGCGCCCGCGTCGTGCTGCTCGATCCGAAAAAAATGAATCTCGGCGTCACCGTTTTCGCCGCCGTGCGCACCAATCAACACAATGCGAAATGGCTCGAGGCCTTCTCTCGCGCCGTTGTCGGCATTCCCGAAGTGGTCGAGGTCTATCGCATGAGCGGACAGGTCGACTACATGCTGCGCATCGTCGTGCCGGACATCGACGCCTATGACCGCGTCTACAAGAAGCTGATCGCCGCCATCGAACTCCACGACGTCAGCTCCGCCTTCGCCATGGAAGTGCTGAAGTCGACGACCGTGCTGCCGGTTGAGTACGCATAGATCGACGGCGCATAGGCAAATAGTCGCGACAAGCGTCTGGCAGCCGCGCTTTCGACCATCGACGCAACCGAACTGTTGCGGATCGCGCTCAGCCTTTCACATCGCTAGCGGCATGGGTCTCGCGGCTCTCCTGGGCCGCGAGCGCGCCCAGGCTTTGCCGATCGATCTTGCCGCTGGCCAGTAGCGGGAATTGCCCCAGCATCGTGATCCGCGCCGGTTGCGCGTGAGCCGGCAACCTCTGCCGGCAAAGCAGGCGAAGCTCGGCATCGATGCCCGGTTCATCGTCGGCGGCGACAATCGCCCGTATTTCAACAGCCTGCGCGCCGGCCGGCACGGCAAAAGCGGCGGCCTCGCGCAGCTTCGGGTGCAGCCGCAGCACCGCCTCGACTTCACCCAGATCCAAGCGATGGCCGCGTATCTTGACCATCTGGTCCTTGCGACCGATGGAATAGAGAAGCCCGTCCTCTCGGATGATTCCAAGATCGCCGGTTCGATAGGAATCGGATTGGCCATTGAACCGCTTGGATGCCGTCAACGCCGGGTCATCCCAATAGCCGATCGTGACGGCGGCGGAGACGACGCAGATTTCGCCGACCTCGCCCTGGTGAACCTCGAACCCGGCTTCGTCGCGCAAGGTCACGAGGCAGTGCCTTGTCGCATGGCCAAGCGGAAGGCGCGTCAACGCGTCGGGCAACGGTCGCGGCACGGTAAAATTGGCGATGTTGTCGACTTCGGTCGCCCCGTAGTGGTTGACCAATTCGCTTGTCGGCAGTGCCGCCATCAGCCGGCGCAGCGCCGGCATCGGCAAGGGTTCGCCGTAGAAGGAGACGCGGCGCATCGCGCGCATATCGCGCCGATCGAGATCGCCCCGCTCGAGCAAGAGACCCAACGCGGTGGCACTCGACGACCATATGGTCGAACGCTCGGCCTCCATCACTTCGGCAACGCGCTCGGGGAATTTCGTTTCCCGGTCGGGGAGCAGATAGATGCGAACGCCCGAGACCAAGGGAAAAAGCAGATCGAAGGCGGCGATATAGTGAAGGGCGGCGTGGCTGATCCTGAGATCGCGCGGGCTCATCCCGTCGCGATCCTGCATGCCCACGACGTTAGCCGTCATATTTCGATGCGACAGCATGACGCCCTTGGGATCGCCGGTCGAACCGGAGGTGAACATCAGCCAGGCGAGGTCCTCCGGCTTGACATCCACGACCCTCGCGCGCGGGCGAACGCCCCGCAGCAACGGCTCGAGGCCGTTGCCATCCTCCTGCGGTTCCACTTCATGCACCAGCGGCGAGGCGCCCGCGGCAGCGAGTTGCGCCGCCATGGCCGCCGTGGTCAGCAGGCATCGCGGCCGTACGGAATCGAGGATCGCGGTCAGCCGGGCCGGCGGTCCCAGAAACTGGATGGGGACATAGGCGGCGCCGACGGCGAGGATGCCGTACATCGCCAGAACCGCCTCGGGCGATTTCGGCAGACAGAGCGCCACCCGATCGCCTGGCCGGACGCCG
>JBGPNG010000225.1:0-4446 GCA_041487395.1 Dongiaceae bacterium | reverse complement strand
CTCTCCGGCCAGGCGGGGGCCTTCACCTCGAGCCTCAGCCATCTGATCCTGCCGATGATCGTGCTGGGCACCATTCCGCTGGCGGTGATCGCGCGCATGACCCGTTCCTCCATGCTCGAGGTGCTGAACGAGGATTATATCCGTACGGCCCGGGCCAAGGGCCTGTCGCCGCTGCGGGTAGTTTGGGTCCACGCCCTGCGCAATGCACTGATCCCCGTGATCACGGTCATCGGGCTGCAGGTCGGCACGCTCATGGGCGGCGCCATCCTGACCGAGCACGTCTTTTCCTGGCCGGGGGTCGGAAATTGGTTGATCGAATCGATCAACCGACGGGACTATCCCATCCTGCAGACAGGGGTCCTGCTGATCGCCTCGATCGTCATCCTGGTGAATCTGTTCGTCGATCTGCTCTACGGCCTGATCAACCCCCGCATCCGGCATGTGAGGTAGGACGATGGTCGCCCAGACAGCGAGCGCGCCGATCCGTCGCGACCAGCCGCTGCATCCGCTGCACGAATTCTGGATCTATTTCCGGGGAAACAAGGGCGCGCTCGGCGGTCTGATCGTCATCGTCGTCATGTGTCTCTTGGCGATCCTAGCCGGTGTCATCGCGCCTTACAGCCCCATCGATCAATACCCCGACTTCCAGCTTCTGCCGCCGGCCTGGCAGGATGGCGGCTCTGCCCAGTTCCTGCTCGGCACCGATCCGGCGGGCCGCGACATGTTCTCGCGGCTGATGTACGGTGCGCGGCTGTCGCTTCTGATCGGCGCCAATGTGGTGACGATCTCGCTTGCCGTCGGCATCGTGCTTGGCCTGGTCGCGGGATTCTTCCGCGGCGTGATCGACATCATCATCATGCGCCTGATGGACATGCTGCTGGCGCTGCCCTCGCTGCTGCTGGCCATCGTCATCGTCACCATCCTGGGACCCAGCCTGGGCAACGCCATGGTGGCGGTCGCCATCGTGACATTGCCGCATTACGTCCGGCTGATGCGCGCCGCCGTATTGACCGAAACCAGCAAGGATTACGTCGTCGCCTCGCGGGTCTCCGGCGCCGGGCGGCTGCGCCTGATGTTCATCACCGTCCTGCCGAACTGCATGGCGCCGCTGATCGTGCAAGCGACACTTGGATTTTCCTCGGCCATTCTGGATGCGGCGGCCCTTGGCTTCCTCGGCCTCGGCGCCCAGCCGCCGACACCGGAATGGGGCACCATGCTGTCAGGCTCGCTGGCATATATGCAGCGCGCCTGGTGGGTGGTTACGCTTCCCGGCCTTGCCATTCTGATCACGGTGTTGGCCTTCAACTTGATGGGCGATGGGCTGCGCGACGCGCTCGACCCGAAATTGAAACGCTGATGGCACTGATCGAAATCGAAAATCTTTCCGTCGAGTTCCAGACCGCGCGTGGTCCGTTGCGCGCAGTCGATCAGCTCGACCTCACCGTCGACGAGCGAGAAGTGGTCGGCGTCGTCGGCGAATCGGGCTCCGGCAAAAGCGTGACCATGCTGGCGCTGATGGGTTTGATTCCCTGGCCGGGCAAGGTGACGGCCGATCGCCTGGTGTTCGACGGACAGGATCTGCTGGCCATGCCCGCGGCCAAGCGCCGGCGCATCACCGGCAAAGACGTGGCGATGATCTTTCAGGAACCGATGACCAGCCTGAACCCCTGCTTCACGGTCGGCTTCCAGATCATGGAGACGCTGCGCGTGCATGAGGGCGGCAGCCGTGCGGCGCGGCGAACGCGCACCATCGAATTGCTTGAGCAGGTCGGCATACCGAGTGCCGCTTCCCGGCTTTCGGCTTTTCCGCATCAGCTCTCCGGCGGCATGAACCAGCGGGTGATGATCGCCATGGCGATCGCCTGCAATCCACGCCTGCTGATCGCCGACGAGCCGACGACGGCGCTCGATGTCACCATCCAGGCCCAGATCATCGATTTGCTGCTGAACTTGCAGCGCGAGCGCGGCATGGCGCTGGTCCTGATCACCCATGACATGGGTGTGGTCGCTGAGACGGCGCATCGCATCATGGTCATGTATGCCGGCCAAGAGATGGAACTGCAACCGGCGGCCCGGCTGTTCGAACGGCCCCGCCACCCCTATACCGCCGCATTGCTGGATGCGCTGCCGGAACGCAGCACCGGGCGCCGGCGGCTCAGCACGATCCCCGGCGTCGTGCCGGGTGTGGAAGATCGCCCGACAGGCTGCCTGTTCAATCCACGCTGCAACTTTGCCGACGATGACTGCCGGCGCGTCCAGCCCGCCGTCACGAGCGAACCCGACGGGCGCCAGGTCCGCTGCCTGAAGCCGCTGGACGCAATCGCGGCCGAGGTCGCGTCGTGAGCGAGGCCGCGCCGCGCGAGGCCCCCCCGCCTACGGCGCCGCGGCTCGACGCCCCGTTGCTCGAGGCCAGCGATCTCAAGCGTCACTATCAGATTGGCGGCGGCCTGATGCGCAGGGCCAAGACGCTGAAGGCCGTCGATGGGGTCAGCTTCTCCCTTGGCGCCGGTCGCACGCTGGCCGTGGTCGGCGAATCGGGCTGCGGCAAATCGACCCTCGCCCGTCTCGTGACCATGATCGAGACGCCGACGGCCGGCAGCCTCAAAATCGACGGGGTGGAAGTGACGACGGCCAGCGCCGATGAACTGAGACGCCTGCGCCCCGTGGTCCAGATGGTGTTTCAGAATCCCTACGGCTCGCTCAATCCGCGCAAGAAAGTCGGCACCATCCTGGAAGAGCCGGTGGTTATCAACGCTCATCAGTCGGCCGAAGCGCGCCAGGCGATGGCGCGCGAGATGATGGCCAAGGTCGGCCTCCGGCCCGAGCATTACGGGCGATATCCGCACATGTTTTCCGGTGGCCAACGCCAGCGCATCGCCATTGCCCGCGCGCTGATGCTCCGCCCGCGGATCGTCGTCGCCGACGAGCCGGTCTCCGCCCTCGATGTGTCGATCCGCGCCCAGGTGCTGAACCTGCTGATGGATCTGCAGGGGGAATTCCAGCTCGCCTATCTGTTCATCTCCCACGACCTCTCGGTGGTTCGCCACATCGCCGATGAGGTGATGGTCATGTATCTCGGCCGGCCCGCCGAGCAGGGCGATATAGAGACGATCTTCGCCCGCCCGCGGCATCCTTACACCCGGGCCTTGCTGGCCAGCACCCCGGCTGTCGACCCCAAGGCGCGGGCCAAGCGCATCGTGCTGCGCGGGGAATTGCCCTCGCCCATTGACCCGCCGAGCGGCTGCGCATTCCACAAGCGCTGCCCCTATGCGACGGCGGAATGCGAGGCCAAACGACCGGAGCTGCGCCGGGTCGATGGCCGGCTGGTCGCCTGCCACTATGCTGAAACCATTGCCTGACCCGTAACTGCGACATTTCTGCAACAGGAACGTGGCTGGGCGGCGCCAACGGCCGGGTCGCCTCTGGCAAATGTTATGTCCGTATGCTACCTAACTGAATCGACACGAAACTATGAGTCGTGTCGACAAAGGGGCCCGAAGAAAGCGGTGCCAAGCATGCGTCGGAGCGATGAATTGCGGGCAGATGCGATCGAAATGGGATCGGATTCATGCCCGCTCCGCTTTGTGACCCGACTGCGTGCAGTGTGTTGCGCGGGCCTTGGGTAGGGGGAATCGAGCGAGCATGCGTACCAATTTCACCAAGCTGCTCCGGCTGCCGGCCGCCGCGGCTCTCATTGCCGCCGTGTCGCTTTCCGGTTGCGCGACACCGCCGTCCGCCAGCGACCCCGACGCGCTGGCAGCGTACAAAGAGAACAACGACCCGCTCGAGCCGATGAATCGCTATTTCTTCGAGGTCAATTACGCGCTTGACGAGTTGCTGCTGAAGCCGATCGCCTCATGGTACAATCTGATCCTGCCGACGCCGGTCGAGCACAGCGTCAACAATTTCCTGCGCAACATGAATAGCCCCGTGATCCTGGCGAACGACCTGTTCCAGGGCAACGGCAAGCGCGCAGGAATCACCGCCAAGCGATTCCTGGTCAACAGCACGCTCGGCGTGCTTGGCCTGTTCGATGTCGCCTCGGATTGGGGCCTCAAATACCACGACGAAGACTTCGGCCAGACGCTTGCCGTCTGGGATACGGGCGAAGGCCCCTATCTCGTGGTGCCCATTATCGGCCCGTCCAACCCGCGCGATCTCTCCGGCAAGGTCGTCGATTCGGCCATCGACCCCTGGGGCTACATATTTGCGTATTACGACGTCGCATATCTCAGTTATATCCGCGCCGCCGTGCAAGGCATCGACCTGCGCGCGCGCAACCTCGACACCTTGGACGCGATCCGCAAGGGCGCCATTGACTATTACGCCACCGTCCGCAGCCTCTATCGCCAGCACCGCGACGACGCGATCAAGAACGGCGAAAACCCCGACAATCCGCTGGGGGCTCTGCTCTATGAACGGTCGACCAAGGGCTCGCAGCTGTCG
>JBGPNG010000224.1:0-4446 GCA_041487395.1 Dongiaceae bacterium | reverse complement strand
ATTTTATCCGACCGAAGGCTCGGACGACGGCGGTCGATGGTATCCGATCCGAACGGAGCACCGGCTCGGCCGAATCGATGGCGGCCAAGCCGGTGCGGATCGTTAGAGCGGCTGAGCGTCCGGTGCGCGATGGTGGCGCCATCCCTCATGACCGCCCCTGAACATCGGGCGGTCGAAAACGGAGCGCTGCTCGGGGGTCAACGAGGCATACAGGGCTTCGAGCGCCGGGCGGGCCGCCTGCAGGCTTTCCACTTTGACCGCCATCTTCCTCTCGAGATGGGTGTCGCGATCGAGAGCGGTCGGCTGCACACCCTTGGCCGGGACATCGGCCAGGCAATCGGCGCGCTCCTTCTCCGCGCCCGAGGCGACGGACTGGCGCCATTTCTCCCATCCGGGCTGCTGGTCCGGGGTCAACTGCAGCTTGGCTTCGAGATAGGCCATATGCCCGGCCGAGCGCGCGAAATGCTCGATGCACATGTCTTTCATATGGGCGATGGGGTCGTGATGGCCGTATGGCTTCGGCTCCGCGGCCGTGGTGCCGTCGCCGGTCGTCTGCGCGATGGCGGCGGCGGCCGAGATGACCGCGATCGCGGCAAATGCGGCAATTCGAGAACGCAACATCGAAGTCCTCCAGATGAGCTGTTGAGTTTGGGGTCTTGATTGCCAGTTACACGAAGGCCCCGGCGTTTTCCTGCGGCTCCTAATTCGGCCCTTGCTTTCCTGTCGCGGAATTAATGAGGCGGCAAGCTGGAGACGGGGCAACGGGAACATGGGCGCCATAGCCGGATCGTGATGGGAGTTGATCCCCCTGATGACCAAGGTTGGGATAGAAGGCGCTTGCCCGAAGCGGACTGGTAAAGGCCGGCGGGAATCAAGGCGGAAGACCGACGATGCAACCCTGGCAGGATCGCAGCGGACAACTCTCTTTCATCAAACTGTTCATCTTTCTGGCGTTGTTCGCGCCGGGAATCTGGACGCTGGCCTCATATTTCCTGGGTTCATTGGGCGCGCGGCCGTTGACGGAGATCATCCATCAAACGGGGTTGTGGACGATCCGCTTTCTGTTGGTCTCGCTGGCCATCACGCCCCTGCGCCGCATGTTGCATTGGCCGCGCCTGGCTCTGGTCCGCCGGATGGTCGGCCTCGCCGCTTTCGCCTATGGCACGGCCCATTTCAGCGCCTATGTCGTCGATCAATCTTTCGCTTGGGGCACGGTCGCCTCCGAAATCCTGTTGCGGCTTTATCTGACCATCGGCTTTGCGGCTCTGCTGCTGATGGCGGCCCTTGCCGCGACATCGACGGACGGGATGATCAAACGCCTGGGCGTCAGGCGCTGGCGCTGGTTGCATCGCCTTGCCTATGTCATCGGCCTGTTGGCCATCATCCACTATTTAATGCAGTCGAAAATCGGCATCGGCGAGCCGCTGCTTATGGCCGGGCTCTTCGGCTGGTCCATGGCATACCGAATCACCGGCTGGCTCCGCCGAAATGACGACGCGCCGGCGCCCTGGATCCTGGCCATGCTCGGCCTGGCGGTGGGTGTGGCCGCCGCGCTGGGCGAGGCGCTCTACGTCCACATCTACTTCCATGTCGATATCCTGCGCGTGCTCGGCGCCAATCTCGCCTGGTCGGTCGGGAGCCGCTCGGCCGGGGTCATCGGCGCGATCGGGCTGGCGATCGCGATCGCCGGCACCTTTCGCGCCCGCGCGAAGCCGAAGCGCCGGGCCCGGTTGCCACTCGCCCCGGCCCCGGCGGCCGTCCAGGCATGACGCAGCCTCGATGATGCCGCTCGGCGCGAGATCGCTTGGCACCCGACATCCCTGCGCGATTCGTGTTTCAGATTGATGTCGGGCTTTTGATTTGCCGAGCGCGCGGTTGGCGACGAGCCTCAGCGATGCATCCGCTGCTTCGCAAGAGCCCGCAAGAACTCCCAGCCGATCGCGGCGTTGAATTTGCTTTTGCCGGCGTGGCGCGGGCGGAAGGTGAAGGGAAGCTCGCGCAGCTTCGCCGCCGGGTGCGTCGAGGCGACGAGATCGAGCAGGATTTTGAATCCGCGCCCGGAACCCTGGCCGACTTGCGAACGGGCGAGCAAGTCCCGTCGCAACATGAAGAAGCCGCTCATGGGATCGCTGAGCCCCACGCCCAGAAGCGATCTTGCCACCCAATTGCCCGTCCGGCTGATCAGGCGGCGTATTGGCGAATGCTCGCCCAGATCGGCGCCGGCGAGAAAACGGCTGCCGACGACGAGTTCCGCCTCGCCTGTGCGCAGAATCGCGAGCATGGCGGGCAGCAGCGCTTCGTCATGCTGCAGATCCGCATCCATCACGGCGACGAACTTCCCGGTCGTCGCGGCGAAGCCCTCGATACAGGCCGAGGCAAGGCCGCGGCGGCCGACCCGCTTCAGGCAACGGATGTTGGGTTTCAATCGCGCGACCTCGTCGACCCGAGCGGCCGTGCCGTCCGGCGAATCGTCATCGACGAACAGCGCTTCCCAGGCGACGCCGGCGAGTATCGCCGACAGGCGGTCCGCCAGGGGCTCGATATTGCCCAGTTCGTTGAATGTCGGGACGACGATCGACAATTCGCAATCCATCGATGCCTTCCCTTCTTGCCACAGCGGGCCTTGCAACAGCCGGCCGAATCGATGCTTGCGCAATCTATCGTGGTGCCGCGCCCGGCGACAGCGGGCCGTAGATCGCGCAGAATCGGCACAGAGTCCCGGCGTTCATGCGGCGTTCCGGCCCGGGACAGCGGATCATGGCCGCGAGCGACAAGGAAGGGCCGGTCAGCAGTCGCTGATTTGCGGCGTCGGATCGCCTATAGTATGGAACAAGGACCAGAGAGATTTCATTGAGGGAGCTTTCCATGAGGTCCACACCGATCATCAGTCTCGCTTTGGCCGCAACGCTCGGCCTCTCCGCCTGCAGCAGCCAAAATGGCGGGCTTTTGGGCATGAATTCCAATCAGACGCTGGGGACCGGCGCCGGTGCGGCGGCCGGCGGTCTTGCCGGATATCTGATCACCGGTGGCCCGGTCGGCACCATCGTGGGCGTTGCCGCGGGGGCCTTGATCGGCAACCGTCTGTCGAACTTCCTCGAGGGCGATGCGCAGGCCGCGGCGGCCCAATCGGCGGCCCGTGCTGCCGAATTGCCGACAGGCGAAAAGGTGACCTGGAAAAAGACCGATGTCCTGTTCCAGACCGCCGGCAGCGGCTGGGCCGCCTCGAGCGGCGCCCCCTTCCAGGACAGCAGCGGACGCACTTGCCGGTTCGTTCATGAAGTGGCAACGATCGGCGACAAGTCACAGGAAGACACGGTCAAGCTGTGCAAGGGCTCGACCGGCTGGGTGCCTGCATAAGCCCCGGCCTGAAGCCGAGCATTTCGCGCTACCGAAATCGTGATCGGTTGCCACGCCATGGCGTGGCCGGGCTGCACATTCGCCTATGTTGATTCAATCAAGGGCCTGGCCGGCACCTGCCGCTATTTTGAGGTCGTCGCTCGCTTCCTCGACGCTTGCGACCGGAAGCGATAAGGTTCGAAAACCGCAACAAATTCGAAAGGGGAGCTACCATGCGTCGAATGACTTGGCTGATCGGGGCCGCGGCACTCGCCGGCACGATCGTTGCGAATGCTCAGGCGGGATCGCCATCGCCCTCGCAAGTGGCG
Source organism: Dongiaceae bacterium (assembly GCA_041487395.1). Lineage (GTDB taxonomy): Bacteria > Pseudomonadota > Alphaproteobacteria > Dongiales > Dongiaceae > DASXQK01. Next base: position 781 of record JBGPNG010000224.1, on the reverse strand, counting down.
ACGGCCGATCATCGCGGCGGCACCATGCGTCTTGTCGCCATTGCGGCGGCCGGCACGCTCGATCCCCAGATCAACTACACGCTGCAATACTGGCAAATTTACCAGAGCATGTATGACGGTCTGGTCACCTTCAAGCATGCGGCGGGTTCGGAAGGATTCATCATCGTGCCGGACCTGGCCGAGGCGATGCCGGCCCCGCAGGATGGCGGCAAGACCTATGTCTTCAAGCTGCGCAAGGGCATCAAGTTCTCGAACGGGCAGGAAGTGACGGTCAAGGACGTCGTCGCTTCCTTTCAGCGCATCTTCAAGATTTCCGGCCCAACCTCCGGCACCTTCTATAACGGAATCGTCGGCGCCGACGCCTGCCTGAAGACGGCGGCGACTTGCACGCTCGACGGCGGCGTGGTCGGCGACGAGGCCGCCGGGACAGTCACGATTCGCCTTGTGGCGCCCGATTCCGAGATATTCGACAAGCTTGCCGTGCCCCACGCAGTGATTCTGCCGGCCAGCACGCCTGCCAAGGACATGGGCAGCGAAATCATCCCGGGGACCGGCGCCTATATGGCGGCGGCCTATGACACCAACAAGCAGCTGAAGCTGGTGCGCAATACCTACTTCAAGGAGTGGAGCAAGGACGCGCAGCCCGACGGCTATCCGGACGAGATCGACATGGACTTCGGCCTGACGGAAGAAGCCGAGGTGACGGCCGTCGAGAACGGCCAGGCCGACTGGATGTTCGACCAGCCGCCTGCCGATCGGCTGGGCGAACTAGGCAGCAAGT
>JBGPNG010000223.1:0-4455 GCA_041487395.1 Dongiaceae bacterium | reverse complement strand
TTCCCATTGACCCGGAACGGCTGGAAATCATGGCGATTTTCGACCCCCGACGAAAATTTCTGAGAAGCGCACGCGACAGTCTTATTGGCCCCAACGTGTTCACTTCAAACTGCATGCGGGCAACATCGAGATTCGTGGTACGCCAATCGTCAGGAACGAAGATTGCCGCGTTGTTGATCAGCACGTCTATTTGGCGGTTACCCAATGCATCTGCGAATGCCTCCACCGCCTTGTCATCAGTAATGTCCACGCCTGCATGAAATTCGATCGACGATCGAGGGATGTCTTCAGGTCCTGAGCGTAGGGGAGCAATGACCTTGTCGCCGCGGGAACTCAGCTGAAGCGCGAGTTCTCGCCCGATACCTCTGCTTGCGCCAGTAACGACAATATCCGCCATATTTTACCTATCTCGCCAATTGGCGTCGTTGTCACCTGTCCCTACAATTAACCCGACATTCCCCAGATGACCCAGGATCGGCGTGAACGCTATCATTTTGCTGGGGTAGCCTCGCCAACATTTGTGGCTGATCAGCACGACAGATCAGATTTTTGCGCCCTACAGGTCAGAGAGTTCTTCGAGCAGCTCGAGAACGGCGTCATCTGCCGGCGGCGCCCTACAAGCGTTTTGCGGCCTTGCGCTTGCCGAAGAGAGCCCAGATGCCTACTTTGACGTCTGGAACTGAGATTTATCTTGGGATGCCGGATTACGGATACTGATTTCGTAGGCATCACGGCGGAGGGAGGTTCCAGAGAGATGTCCAGAAAATCTTATGGCGCCCATTGGGACAAGCTGCGGGCTGAAGTAAACCAGAAGCCGCTTACGGCGCATCCGGTCTTCACCGGACTGGTGAAGGGCAAGCTCAAGCGCGAGACGATCGCCGAGCTTTGCGCACAGCTCAAATATACCGTGCTCGACGGCATCGGCTCGCTCGCCCTTATCATCCCGCAGGCGCCGCGTCCTATCAAGAAGGAGCTCGGCGGCAACCTGTTCGGCGAACTAACGGGCACGAAGCGCGAGCCTTCACACTGGGAGCTGGCGCTGCGCGCGGGCGCCGCCGCCGGGTTTAATGAGAAGGAGATCGACAATCGGCCGATGCTGCCCGAGACGAAGGTTTACCCTGACACCGTCTCGGCCTATGCGATCCGCGGCATGTGGCTCGAGGCCCTGAGCTTTGTCGCACTCGGCATCGAGGACCTCTTCCCGCCCTTCTGCGATGGCGTTGCCAAGGGACTGAAGAAGCACTACGGGTATGACGACCATCAGGCGCAGTATTTCTCGGTCCATGTCGGCGCCGACGAGGTGCATGCCGATACCGGATGGGAAGCCGCCAGCAAATATTGCTCGGGCGAGGAGCAGAAGAAGCGGCTCCGCCGGGCGGCGCTCGAAGGCCGGAACATGTGGTGGAACATGTATTCGGCGGTCTATCGCAAAGGCGAAGGCCGAGATGCGCCTCTCTTGCATCTCGACGCCTGAATCACCCGGCAGGCCCGCCGTTCAGAGATACCAAGGGCTTCCCGCTGTGCCTACCGAAAACCCTGTCCGGCACAGAATTCTGCCGGATTTCTGACACCGATCGGCGCACGCCTGCCACCAGTAGCCGTTGTTCCGGACCCGCCGTCATCGGTCGCGGAGCTCAAGCCGACTGACTGGAGGAGTTCGACGCTAATCAGCGTTCACGTTTTAGACCAGTGAGAGTGGATTCTCCGGTCATCAATTAAGCAACCGCCTAAATGGGCAACTCAGGTGATTTTCGGCCCACCTTCGAGCTACAGGAAGCCGCGGGCAATCATCAGGAGTTCCGCCGCGGGCAGAGTTTTCGGTAGCCACAGGATAGGCACAGTCAAGGCTTCGGCTTCTGCGGGGGAGCACCAAGATTTGAGAGCACCGATTCGACCAAACCACGAAGTCTCTGCATGTCAGCGCGTGGCACGATTACATGGTCCTTCTCGATCTCGGCAATGACCATGAGAGATAAATCTCGGCGATGCGACCGAATGAACGGCGCGTCGCGGCTACTTGCCTTTAGGGTGTCAGCATAGGCCGACATAGCTAGCATGATGCGCTCAACGAGCTGTTCGCTCATCCCTCACTCTTATAGCCGGAAAGAATACCAGAGGCGCACAAGATCGACGAAAGTGGCGATGGTGATGAGAGGTTCTTGGGCCATGGTAGGATGGAGCCACCGGAGACATGAGCAAAGCAACTTTCACCCTCGCGATGCTCGCAGCGGCCTTCCTAGCGGCCTCTGCGCCCAGCGCCCGCGCCGAGCAGCCGACCTGGCAGGTCTGTTTCACGCCCGGCCAGGACTGCACCGGCCTGGTGGTGTCCGAGATCGACGCGGCCGAGCGGACCATCCGGGTCCGGGCCTACTCCTTCACATCGACACCGATCCTCGCCGCGCTCAAGCGGGCCCATGTTCCACGCGGCCGGGTGGTCGGCATCAGCAAGCTCGCGCGCGTCATCGAGGCTTATGCCAAACGCCTGCAGATTCAGGAAAAGATGACGGCGCAAATTGCCAATACGATCAATGAGGTCCTTAAGCCTCACGGCGTGGGCGTCATCATTAAGGCGACACATCACTGCATGACCACGCGGGGTGTGCATAAGCCCGATACGGACTTGGTCACCAGCCGCATGCTGGGCTGCTTCCGCGACAATCCGCTGACCCGCCAGGAGTTTCTTACCATGGTCGATTGACGACGGAGCGTCATGCCTCGCCGCGGCTATCGTCGAAATAAACGAAGGCGATCTCAGATCGCCAAGGAAGAAGGAAATGGCTGAAAACCAAGGCGGGCCCAGCGGCCCCGATCTTGCGCAGGGTATCGCACTTGCCGAGCTTCCTGATGGTGGCAAGCTCGTCGGCCATGTGGGCGACGAGGCGGTGCTCTTGCTGCGCCGCGGGTCGGAGGTGTTCGCGCTCGGAGCCCATTGCACCCATTACCATGCGCCGCTCGCGGACGGGCTCGTGGCTGGCGACAGCTTGCGCTGTCCCTGGCACCACGCGCGCTTCGACCTGCACACGGGCGACGCCCTGGATGCGCCGGCATTCAGCCCTCTGGGCTGTTGGTCGGTGGAGCAACGCGAGGACAAGTTCTTCGTGGGGGAGAAACGCCAGCCGGCAACCCCGGCGCTGCGCGGCAGCGCTTCCGGCAAGGCGCCCGAAAGAATTGTGATCGTCGGCGGTGGCGCCGCCGGTTTCGCCGCGGCCGAGCGTCTGCGCGGCGAAGGATACCGGGGAAGCCTCGTCATGCTAAGCAACGACAGCACCGGACCGATCGACCGGCCGAACTTGTCCAAGGATTACCTTGCCGGCAATGCGCCGGAGGAGTGGGTCCCGTTGCGCGCGGACAGTTTCTATGCCGATAACGGTATCGACCTACGGCTCGATGCAAACGTGGCGCGCATCGAGGTGCGTTCGCGCGAGGTCGTGCTCGCCGACGAAAGCCGAATCCCCTATGACCGGCTTTTGCTTGCCACCGGCGCTGAACCCGTCCGCCCCTCAATCCCGGGGGCCGACCAGCCGCATGTCCGCGTCCTGCGCTCGCTTACCGATTGCCGGGCCATCATAGAGCGCGCCAAGACCGCGCGCCGGGCGGTCGTGCTGGGTGCCAGCTTTATCGGGCTGGAGGTCGCGGCGGCATTGCGTGCCCGGGGAATCGACGTCCATGTGGTGGCGCCGGAGAAACGGCCGATGGAGAGGATTCTGGGCCCGCAGTTGGGTGACTTCGTGCGATCGCTCCATGAGAAGCACGGCGTCGTCTTCCATTTGGGCGTAACGGCGAGTGCCATCGGCGACAAGCAGGTGAATCTTGTGGACGGCAGTATCCTCGAGGCCGATCTGGTGGTTGCCGGCCTCGGCGTGCGCCCGCGCACCGAGCTCGCCGAAAAGGCCGGACTCGCCGTCGATCGCGGCGTCGCGGTGAACGCCTATCTCGAAACCAGAGTGCCGGGAATATTTGCGGCCGGCGATATTGCGCGCTGGCCCGATTCGCGCAGCGGCGAGAACATTCGCGTGGAGCATTGGGTGGTTGCCGAGCGCCAGGGCCAATCCGCGGCACTCAACATACTGGGTTACCGCGAGAAATTTACCGCTGTCCCCTTCTTCTGGAGCCAGCACTATGACATCCCGATCAATTATGTCGGCTATGCCCCGCAGTGGGATGAACTCGCCGTCGAGGGCAGCATCGCCGACAACGATTGCCTTCTGCGCTTCAAGCGAAAAGGGCGCCTATGCGCTGTCGCGTCGATCTTTCGCGATGTCGAAAGCCTCCAAGCCGAGGCGGCGATGGAGCAAGAGTGAGGAAGGTTTACTCGCGATGGCCCTCGAAATCAGGACAAAACGCATCTATGACCCGGCGGCGCCGGCCGACGGGGTGCGCTTGCTGGTTGATCGGGTCTGACCGCGCGGCATCCGCAAGGACGAGGCCATGATCGTCGCCCGGTTGAAGGAGATC
>JBGPNG010000222.1:0-4462 GCA_041487395.1 Dongiaceae bacterium | reverse complement strand
GTCCGCGCTCAGCCGGGGTCACCAGCCAATATTCGCCATCCGCTTCGCGGCGCAGGACCGAGGCAAAAAGCTTGACCAGGGGCAGCCGGCCGATGGGCGAGTCTAAGTAGAACCAGGTGCCGTCCCGGGCAATACGCATATTCAGGTCGCCGCAGACCACCGGCTGGCGCGGCTCTGCGCCGGGACGGCTCGGTTCGCCCTGACGGGCCGGTTCGCCGTGACGGGCCGGTTCGCCGTGACGGGCTTGTGATTTGCCCCCGGCCGGCCCGGTCAGCATACCGGTAGGATTAGACGCGCTGCCTTTCATCCGTCTATGCTCTTTCCGCCCAACCCCGGAGAAACGTGTGAGCAACACCGACACCCTGCCCGCCAGCGCCGAAGCGCTCGCCAGCGACATCGAAACGCTGGGTGAACGCCTGCGCCATGCCCGCCAAAGCATCGGACGCGTGATCTTCGGCCAGCAGGCGGTCATCGAGCAAACCCTTATTGCGCTCTTGAGCGGCGGCCATGTCCTGCTGATCGGCGTGCCGGGCCTCGCCAAGACCCGGCTGGTCGAGACCTTGCATGTCGTTCTCGGCCTCGAGGATCGGCGCATCCAATGTACGCCCGATCTCATGCCGGCCGACATCCTGGGTTCCGAGGTGCTGGAGGAAGGCGAGGCCGGCCGGCGCAGCTTCCGCTTCATTCCAGGGCCCGTGTTCTGCCAGCTGCTGATGGCCGACGAGGTGAACCGGGCGAGCCCGCGCACCCAATCGGCCCTGCTGCAGGCGATGCAGGAGCGCCGGGTGACGATCGCCGGGCGGGCGCATCCGCTACCCGATCCTTTCCATGTGGTCGCGACGCAGAACCCCCTGGAACAGGAAGGCACATATCCGCTGCCCGAGGCGCAGCTCGACCGCTTCCTGATGCAGATCGATATCGGCTATCCCGATGCGGAGGCCGAGCGCCAGATGCTGATCGCCACCACCGGCATCAACGAAGACAAGCCCCGTCCGGTGATGACGGCCGATGAACTGATCGCCGGGCAGAAGCTGATCCGCCGCATTCCCGTGGGCGCCAGCGTGGTCGAGGCGATCCTGAACCTGGTGCGCGGCGCCCGGCCGGACGAAGGGGGACTTGCCGACGTGACGCGCCATGTCGCCTGGGGCCCCGGTCCGCGGGCGAGCCAGGCCTTGATGCTGGCGGTGCGCGCGCGCGCCGCGATGGAAGGGCGATTAGCGCCGTCGGTCGACGATGTGCTGGCCCTGGCCCACCCGGTCTTGCGCCACCGCATGGCGTTGAATTTCGCGGCCCGGGCCGACGGCGTGACCTTGGACGCGTTGATCGATCGGCTGTGCCAGCCGCTCGCATGACCGGTGCGGCCGAGGTCGCCCGCAAACAAGCCGATCGGCTGGCGGCAAGTCTGCCGCCGCTTCTCGTCGCCGCCCTGCGCGTCGCTTCAACGGTCGAGCAAGGCGTGCATGGCCGGCGCCGGATGGGCGCGGGCGATGCCTTCTGGCAGTTTCGTCAGTATCAGCCCGGCGACCCGACAACGCGCATTGATTGGCGCCAATCGGCGAAATCCGATCGCTTGTATTTGCGCGAAACCGAATGGGCGGCCGCGCAAAGCGTGTGGCTCTGGCGCGACGCGAGCGCCTCGATGAATTGGCGCTCTTCGCCCGACCTGCCGTTGAAGGGCGAACGCGCCGATGTCCTGATCTTGGCGCTGGCCACTTTGATGTTGCGCGCGGGCGAACGCGTGGCGCTGCTGGGCGGCGATCTCAAGCCCTCGGCGAGCCGGGCCTCGCTGGAGCGGCTGGCGCAGGCGCTCGGGCGAACCCGGGCGGAAAGCCTGCCGCCCACCATCGCGCTGCCGCGCTATGCCCAACTCGTGCTTGTCGGGGATTTTCTGTCGCCGCTGCCGGCCATCGAGGCAGCGCTGCGTCCCTATGCCGAGCGCGGCCTGAAGGGCCACCTTCTGCAAGTGAACGATCCGGCGGAGGAGACCCTGCCCTTCTTCGGGCGCATCCGCTTCGAGGGACCGGAACAGGAAGGCGAATTATTGCTGAGCCGCACCGAATTGGTGAGGGACGCCTATGGCGCGCGCTACCGGGCCCATCGCGACGGGTTGATGACGATCGCGCGGAGCCTCGGCTGGACCTTTGCCGTCAGCTCAAGCGACCGGCCACCCGAACCGGCCTTGCTCGCCCTCTATTGCCAGATCGCCGAAGCGGACAAGTAGCGGCAGATGGCGCTGGGCAGTCTCACATTCCTTTCGCCCTGGCTGCTGTTGGCGCTGGCAGGCCTGCCGCTTCTGTGGTGGCTGCTGCGCCTGACGCCGCCGGCGCCGCGCCGGCAGAGCTTTCCCGCGATCCGCCTGCTGTTCGATTTGATCCCGCGGGAGGAAACCCCGCAGCGCACGCCCCTCTGGCTGATCGTGATGCGCCTGCTGCTGGCAGCGCTCGTCATCCTGGGATTTGCCGAGCCCTTGCTGATTGCCAAGAGTGAACTCGCCGGCCGGAAGGCATTGATGCTGGTCGTCGACGACGATTGGGCAGCCGCCCCGGGCTGGGCGGCCCGCCAGCGCAGCATGGCTGCGGCAGTGGACGAGGCCGAGCGTTTCCAATTGCCAGTTTTGTTGCTGACCACGGCACCCCCGGCCGATGGCGGGGCGATCGCGGTGAGCGGTGCGCTCACCGCCGGCGAGGCACGGCAAAAAATTCGCGCCCTGGTGCCGCAGCCCTGGCTCAGCGACCGCAGTTCGGCTTTGCAGGCTATCGAGCGCATGAAACTCTCGCCCGACCTCGCGGGCAACGTGGATGTTCTCTGGCTTTCCGATGGGCTGGCCGGCGCCGACAAGGATGCGGCCGCCCGTTTCGCCGAACGGCTGCAGGGTCTGGGGCATCTCTCCGTCGTCGCCGATGCGCCCACCCAACTGCCTCTTGTGCTGCGCGCGCCCGAAGCCAGCGTCAACGGCCTGACCTTGCATCTGGAGCGGGCCGCTGCGGGGGCGCCGCAGCATGTGAGCCTGCGCGCGCTCGACGACGCGGGCCGGCTGCTCAGCCTCGAGATCGTCGATTTCGGCGCCGACCAGACCGGGGCTTCTCATGAGGTCAAGCTGCCGGCCGAGCTGCGCAACCGCATTGCCAGTTTCACCATCGACGGCGCGCCCTCGGCCGCCGGCATCTTGCTGCTCGACGATCGTTGGCGTCAGCGCCCGGTCGGGCTTATCGCCGAAGCGGAATCCGAGAACACGCAGCCCCTGTTGGGCGACCTCTATTATGTCGAACGCGCCTTGGCGCCATTCAGCGAACTTCGTCATTGGGATAGCGCCACGCTGCTGCACCGCGATCTCTCGGTTCTGGTGATGGCCGATGTCGGATTGCTGGCCGAGGACGAAGTGGCGCGGCTGCGAACCTGGATCGACAAGGGCGGCGTGTTGATCCGCTTCGCCGGGCCCAAGCTGGCGCAGAACGCCGAGAATCTGCTGCCGGTACGGCTGCGCGGCGGCGATCGCCAGCTCGGCGGGGCCATGTCCTGGAGCCAGCCGGCGCGCCTTGCCCCCTTCCCCGCAGAGAGTCCTTTCGCCAGGCTGGAGATTCCCAAGGACGTGCTCGTCCAGCGCCAGGTCCTGGCCGAACCGGAAATCGATCTCGGCAAGAAGACCTGGGCCCGCCTGGTGGATGGCACGCCGCTGGTCACCGCCGTGAAACAGGGCAATGGCTGGATCGTGCTGGTTCACACCACGGCCAATGCGAGCTGGTCGAATTTGGCCCTCTCAGGCTTGTTCGTGGAAATGCTCCAGCGCCTCGTCGGTCTCAGCCAGGGCGTCTATGGCGGCGCATCGACCGAGCCCCTGGTAGCGCTGCAGACGTTGGACGGGTACGGGCGACTGGTGGCCCCGCCGCCGACGGCGCTGCCGGCGACACCCGGCGATCTCGCGACCAACGCCGTCGGCCCGCATCACCCGCCGGGCTATTACGGCAAGGCGACGGCACGGCGCTCCTTGAACCTGGGTGCCGCGGTGCCGCCGTTGGCGCCCATCGGGGCACTGCCGCCAGGCGTTCTGCGCAATCCCTTCGCACTCGCCGAAAGCGTCGATCTCAAGCCCTGGCTGCTGGGCGCCGGGCTCGCTCTGCTGCTTGCCGATGTGGCGATTGCGCTGGCGCTGCGCGGGTTCTTCGGCGGTTGGCGCCGGGGGGCGGTGGCGGGCCTGGCGATTCTGTTGCTGCTGCCGGCAATGGCGCGCGCCCAATCGGACGACCCCGAAAAATTCGCCCTCGACGCCGCGGGGCTGACGCGTCTCGCTTATGTCATCACCGGCGACAGCGACAGCGACGCCGTCAGCAAGGCCGGTTTGTTCGGCCTCAGCCTTGTGCTGGCCCAGCGCACGGCGGCGGAGCTGGGCGTCCCCCTGGGCCTCGACGTGGAGAAGGACGAACTCGCCTTTTTCCCCTTGCTCTATTGGCGCGTACCGGCGGAT
>JBGPNG010000221.1:0-4475 GCA_041487395.1 Dongiaceae bacterium | reverse complement strand
GCTTCGGCGATTTTTCCTGCTCGACCAGGCACATGCGGCAATTGCCGGCGACCGAAAGCCGTTCGTGATAGCAGAATCGAGGAATCTCGGCGCCGGCCAATTCGCAGGCCTGGAGCACCGTGGCGCCCGCCGGGGCTTCGATCGCCTTGCCGTCGATGGTCAGCTTCGGCATCGCCCTCTCCTACTCCGCCGCCAGCTTGGCCGAGCGCGCCGCGATGCGCCGTTCGATCTCCGGTCGGAAATGACGGACAAGCCCTTGGATCGGCCAGGCGGCCGCGTCGCCCAAGGCACAAATGGTATGGCCCTCGACCTGGCGGGTGACCTGTTCCAGCAGATCGATCTCCTCGACCCGCGCCTCGCCGCGCACGAGCCGCTGCATCACCCGATACATCCAGCCTGTGCCTTCGCGGCAGGGCGTGCATTGGCCGCAGCTCTCATGCATGTAGAAATGCGACAGGCGGCTGATCGCCTCGATCAGGTCGGTCGACTTGTCCATCACGATGACCGCCGCGGTCCCCAGGCCCGACTTGACGTCGCGCAGAGAATCGAAATCCATCAGGACCGTGTCGCAAATCGATTTCGGCAACAGCGGCACGGAAGAGCCGCCGGGAATGACCGCCAACAGATTATCCCAACCGCCGCGCACACCGCCGGCATGACGCTCGATGAGTTCCTTCAGAGGGACGCCCATCTCTTCTTCGACATTGCTGGGCTTGTTCACATGGCCGGAGATGCAGAAAATCTTTGTGCCGGTGTTCTTCGGCCGGCCGATGGCGCTCCACCAAGCCGCACCCCGACGCAGGATGGCGGGCACGACCGCGATAGTCTCCACATTGTTGACCGTGGTCGGACAGCCATAGAGGCCGACCGCCGCCGGGAAGGGCGGCTTCAGGCGCGGCTGGCCCTTCTTGCCCTCGAGGCTTTCGAGCAAGGCCGTCTCCTCGCCGCAGATATAGGCGCCGGCACCGCGATGGAGATAAATGTCGTAATCATAGCCCGAGCCGCAGGCATTGCGGCCGATCAGGCCGGCCTTATAGGCTTCCTCGATGGCGGCCTGAAGATTGCGGGCCTCGTTGTAGAACTCCCCGCGGATATAGATATAGGCGGCCTGGCAGCCCATGGCGAAACCGGCAACCAGGCAGCCTTCGAGCAGCATATGGGGATCGAAACGCAGGATCTCGCGGTCCTTGCAGGTGCCGGGTTCGGATTCGTCGGCATTAACCACGAGATAGGAAGGGCGTGCCGGGCCCGGCTGCTTGGGCATAAAGGACCACTTGAGTCCCGTCGGGAAACCGGCGCCGCCCCGCCCGCGCAGATCGGATTTCTTGATCTCATCGACGATGGCGTCGCGCCCGCGCTCCAGCAGAGCCTTCGTATTGTCCCACAGGCCCCGCCCCCGCGCGCCGGCCAAGCGCCAATCCTTGGTCCCGTAGAGATTGCGGAAAATGCGATCGCTGTCTTGCAACATACCCGGCCCGCCTATTTGTCTTCGACCAAGGTCGTCGGCCCGCCCTCGGGCGCCGAACCTTGACGGCCGGTTTGCGAGCCGGGCGTGACCGGCTTGCCGCGGCTAAGTGCATCCAGCAGCTTTTCCAATCTGGCCGGATCCAGGTCTTCGTAGAAGTCGTCGTTGATCTGAATCACGGGGGCATTGACGCAAGTGCCCAGGCATTCCACTTCGACCAGGGTGAACTGGCCGTCAGCCGACGTCTCCTTGGGCCCGATGCCAAGCTTGCGCCGGCAGGTCTCCGTCAACTTGTCGGAGCCCCGCAACCAGCAGGGCGTGGTACGGCAGACTTGCAGCAGATATTTGCCGACCGGCTTCAGATTGAACATGGAATAGAATGTCGCAACCTCATAGACGCGGATCGGGGCCATATCCAGCGTCGCCGCCACATAATCCATCGCGGCCCGCGGCAGCCAGCCGCCGACTTGACGCTGCGCCAGGTCGAGCAGCGGCAGGACCGCGCTCGCCTGTCGGCCTGCCGGATATTTGGCGACGATCTTGCCGGCCAGCGCCTTGTTCTCCGGCGTGAAGGCGAAGGTTTCGCTCATCGATCGATCTCGCCGAAGACGATGTCCATGGAGCCCAGGATAGCGACCGTATCGGCCAGCATGTGGCCTCGGCTGCAGAAATCCATGGCCTGCAGATGGGCGAAGCTCGGGGCGCGGATTTTGCAGCGATAAGGCATGTTGGTGCCGTCGGAGACGAGATAAACGCCGAATTCGCCCTTCGGCGCCTCGATGGCGGTATAGGTTTCGCCCGCCGGAACGTGGAAACCCTCGGTATAGAGCTTGAAGTGATGGATCAGGGCCTCCATCGAGCGCTTCATCTCGGCGCGCGGCGGCGGGGTGATCTTGCGGTCCGTCGAGCAATGCGGGCCGTCCGGCATCTCGGCGATGCATTGCTTGATGATGCGAAGGCTCTGGCGCATCTCCTCCATGCGCACGAGATAGCGGTCATAGCAATCGCCGTTCTTGCCCACCGGTATGTCGAAATCCATCCGATCGTAGACCATATAGGGCTGCGCCTTGCGCAAATCCCACGCCAGGCCGGAGGCGCGCAGCATCGGTCCGGTGAAGCCCCAGTCGAGGGCGTCGGCGGTCGAAACCACGCCGATATCCACCAGCCGCTGCTTGAAGATGCGATTGTCGGTCAACAGGATCTCGATGTCGTCCAGCACCTTGGGGAATCGATTGGCCCAGAGTCCGATATCGTCGAGCAGCCCGGCCGGCAGATCCTGATGCACCCCGCCGGGGCGATAATAGGCGGCGTGAAGCCGGGCACCGCTGACCCGTTCATAGAATTCCATCAGCAGTTCGCGTTCCTCGAAGCACCAGAGGAACGGCGTCAAGGCGCCCACGTCGGCGGCATATGCGGGAATGTTGAGCAGATGATTCAGGATGCGCGTGATCTCGTCGAACATCACGCGGATGTATTGACCGCGCATCGGAACTTCGAGGCCGAGCAGCTTTTCCACGGCGAGCACGAAGGCGTGCTCCTGGCACATGGGAGAGACGTAATCCAGGCGATCGAAATAGGGGATCGCCTGCAAATAGGTCTTGTATTCGATAAGCTTTTCGGTCCCGCGATGGAGCAGGCCGATATGGGGGTCGAGGCGTTCGACCACCTCGCCATCCATTTCCATGACCAGGCGCAATACGCCGTGGGCCGCGGGATGCTGCGGCCCGAAGTTCATGGTCATGGGCTTGATCTGGGTTTCGGCCATCAGGTTTTGTTTTCCGCCTTCTCGTCGCCTGGCAAACGCAGGATGCCTTCCCAGGGGCTCATGAAATCGAAGCTGCGGAACTCCTGGGTCAGTTTGACTGTCTCATAGACGACGCGCTTCTGCTCCTCGTCGTAGCGCACTTCGACATAGCCGGTCAGCGGGAAATCCTTGCGCAGCGGATGGCCCTCGAAACCGTAGTCGGTCAGCAGGCGGCGAAGATCGTCATGGCCCGAAAAGAAGATGCCGTAGAGATCCCAGGCTTCGCGCTCGAACCAGCCGGCGGCGCGATAGATCGACGACACCGAGGGAACCGGGGTCTCCTCGTCAGTGGCGACCTTGATCCTGACGCGCAGATTGTTGGCCAGGCTCAAAAGGTTGTAGACGACCTCGAAGCGCTGCGTCCGCTCGGGAAAATCAACACCGCAGATATCGACCAGCAGCTTGAAGAGACAGCGCCGGTCATCGCGCAGAAACGTCAGCAACGGGACGAGCGAGGCCGGCGTCGCCCACAGAATAAGTTCGTCCACGACCGTTTCGCTTCTCGTCACATGCGAACCGGCCTCAGCGGTGATGTAGTCGCCGAGTTCTTTCAGCGCCTGGGTCATCGGGATGCTTTCGTCGTCAGCGGGCAATCGTGCCGGTTCGTCGAATCTTCTTTTGCAGCTGCAATATGCCATAGACCAGGGCTTCGGCCGTCGGCGGGCAGCCCGGGACATAGACGTCGACCGGCACGATTCGGTCGCAGCCCCGAACCACCGAATATGAATAGTGGTAATAACCGCCCCCGTTGGCGCAGGAACCCATGGAGATGACCCAACGCGGCTCGGCCATCTGGTCGTAGACCTTGCGCAAGGCCGGGGCCATCTTGTTGGTCAGCGTCCCGGCGACGATCATCACGTCGGACTGCCGCGGGCTGCCGCGCGGCACGATCCCGAACCGGTCGAGATCGTAGCGCGCCATATAGGCATGCATCATTTCGATGGCGCAGCAGGCGAGCCCGAAGGTCATCGGCCAGAGCGAGCCGGTGCGTGCCCAATTGACCACCTTGTCGAGCTGGGCGACGACGAATCCCTTGTCCTGAACCTCATCGGCCATCTGGCGCAACAGCGCATCCTGCTCGGCCCCTGGCGGGACAGGCGCCAACTGCCCGGCGGCAGCCTCGTTCACTCCCATTCCAGCGCCCCCTTCTTCCATTCGTAGATGAAGCCGATCGTCAGGACGCCGAGGAACACGATCATCGACCAG
>JBGPNG010000220.1:0-4487 GCA_041487395.1 Dongiaceae bacterium | reverse complement strand
GTTCTTTGCCTTGGTATTGAAAAGACCGATGGTGCGGATGAAATCCTTGAGCCGCGCCTCGCCCAGCTTCACCATTTTCTGCGGCGTGTCGGCGACTTTGAACAAAGGGCCCGTCGCCTTGTTGACGCCGGCATCGGTCGCTTGGGCCGAAAGCACCACGGCAACCAGCAGCGTGTAAGGATTGATATAGACAAGTTCGCCGCGCGGATCGGGGTTCGCGGCGGCCAAAAGATCGAAGAGTTCAACCACCTCGGCGGATTTCATGGCCCGCAGTCTAGCCGGTCGGGTGCTCTCGCTCTATAGTGCGGGCCCATGAGCGCTTCCGCCGCCGAGCCCCTGTTGTTCGACGCCGTTCTGACCCCGCATCGCAGCCTGAGTCCGCGGGGCTTTGCCATATTGATGGGAACCGCGGGTCTGATCGGCTTTGTCTTCGGCGCCGGTTTCATCGCGCTGGGCGCCTGGCCGATCTTCGGATTCTGCGGCGTCGAATGGCTGCTGTTCTATGTCTTCTTCCGGCTCAACTATCGCGCGGCGCGATGGCAGGAACGGGTTTGGCTGACCCGCGAAAGCTTGACCATCGAGCGCCATGATCCGCGCGGATGCGTTCGATCCTGGAGTTTTCAAGCCTATTGGCTGCGCGTCGAAATGGACGATCCGCCGGCCCATGAAAGCCAATTGGCCTTGGCCTCCCACGGAAGGCGGCTCACCATCGGCAGTTTCCTCTCTCCGCCCGAGCGTTTCGAACTGGCCCAGGCTTTGCGGGCCGCACTGGCCGGGGCAAGACGCGCGCCGCAAGCCGGCTGACCGGTTTTTCCGCCCATGACCGCTGAATCGGAGACCGCCAGATCGGCGGTCCGCCACGCCAGCGGTCGGGATTTTCTGCTGCTGCTCTCGGCTCTCTGGGGCGGATCGTTTCCGCTGATCAAGATCGCGGTGGCGAGCCTGCCGCCCCTGTGGATTGCCGCCGGACGCATCAACCTGGGTGCCGTCGCCCTTCTCGGCCTCATGCGATGGCGCGGGGCAACCTTGCCGCGCGGTCGCGCCGTCTGGGGGCGCCTCGCCTTCATGGGGATCGTCGGCAATATCGCACCCTTCGCGCTAATCGGCTGGGGCGAGATCAAGGTGCCGAGCGGTGTGGCCGCCATCCTCATGGCCATGGTCCCGTTGATGGTGGTGGTGGTGGCACATTTCCGTCTGCCGGACGAGCCGCTCATCTGGGGCAAGTCGATCGGTGTCGGCCTCGGTATCGCCGGCATTCTCGTGCTGATGGGCCCGGCCGCGTTTTCTGGCATCGGCGGGCATGTCGCGGGCGAGGCAGCGATCCTGCTCGCCACCGTCTGCTATGCCAGCTCGGCCGTGGTCGCCCGCGGCCTGCCGCCGCTCGGTGCGGAAACGGCCAGCGGCGCGATGTTGTTGGTGGCAGCCCCGGTCGGCCTCGTCCTCGCAGTACTGGTCGATCCGCCCTGGGGCCTGGCGCCAGCGGCGAGTTCGCTCGCTGCCTTGTTGTTCCTCGGCGTCGTGTGTACCGGCCTCGGCTTCGTCCTGTTTTTCCGTATTCTGACGCGTGCCGGCGCCGGCTTCGCCTCGATGAACAACTTCCTCGTCCCGCCCTTCGGCGTGGTCTATGGCAGTCTCGGCCTGGATGAGCGACTTCCAGTCAGCGCGTTTGCCGCCATGGCACTGATCCTGGCGGGCGTGGTGGCGCAGCGCCTGCGCGGGCGACGTTAAAGCCCTAGAACGTCTTTCATCGCATAGAGCCCGGGCTTGCGGCCAGTCGCCCAGCGCGCCGCACTGAGCGCGCCGCGCGCGAAGATGTCGCGGCTCGTCGCCTTGTGGGTAAGCTCCACCCGCTCGCCGTCGGTGGCGAAGATGACGCTGTGCTCGCCGACTACGTCGCCGCCACGCAACGCGGCGAAGCCGATGGCGCCGATCTTGCGCGCGCCGGTGGCGCCGTCGCGCCCCCGGTCGGCCACCTGATCCAGATCGACGCCGCGGCCCACGGCAGCGGCACGGCCGAACAGCAGGGCGGTGCCGGACGGCGCGTCGAGCTTGTGGCGGTGATGCATTTCGACGATCTCGATATCCCAGGCGGGATCGAGTGCGCGCGCGACCTGCCTCACCAGTTCGGCCAGAAGAATGACGCCGAGACTCATATTGGGCGCGAAGACGATGGGCGCACGCTTGGCCGCCTGGGCCAGCGCCTTCTGGCCCGCGGCACCGATGCCGGTGGTGCCGATGACATGCGCCTTGCCGGCAGCGGCCGCGAGCCTGGCATGGGCAAGACTGGCGGCTGGTGCGGTGAAGTCGAGCACCGCATCGGCCGCGGCGAAAACCTTCTTCGCATCGTCGCCAAGGTTGAGACCCAGCCGCTCGATCCCGGCGAGGGTGCCCAAATCCTTGCCGATGTCCGACGCGCCCTTGCGCTCGCTGCCGCCGGCGAGACGAAAGCCCGGCGTGGTGGCGGCCAGACGCAGCAGCAGCCGGCCCATCCGCCCGGCCGCACCGACGACGCCGATCCGACAATCCTTCATTTTTCCCCCGATATCCCGCGCGTGGTCTCGTCCTTCGACGAGCTCAGGACGAGGGATCGCAACCATGTCCCTCATGCTGAGCCTGTCGAAGCATGAGGTCCAGCGGGCGCCGTCGCTAATCCTTCAGCTCGTTCCAGAATTCCTTGACCTTGGAGAAGAAGCCTTCCGCCTCGGGGCTGTGCTGCTTGCCGCGGCTGGTCTTCTCGAATTCGGCCAGGATCTCCTGCTGCTTCTTGGTCAGATGGACAGGCGTCTCGACCATGATCTGCGCATACATGTCGCCGCGCTCGCTGGCGCGCAGCACGCTCATGCCCTTATGACGCAGGCGGAACTGCTGGCCCGTCTGGGTTCCGGTGGGAATGGTGATGCGGGCCCGGCTGCCGTCCACCGTCGGCACTTCGACGATGCCGCCCAGTGCTGCCGTCACCATGGTGATGGGAACCCGGCAATAGATGTTGGCGCCCTCGCGCTGGAACAGCTTATGGGGCGACACGGATAGGAAGATGTAGAGATCGCCCGGGGGCGAGGATCTGACACCCGCTTCTCCTTCGCCCGCAAGGCGTATGCGCGTGCCGTCCTCCACGCCCGGGGGAATGGTGACGTTGAGGGTCCTTTCCTTGCGGGCGCGGCCCTGGCCGCCGCAGGTACGGCAGGGCTTGTCGATGGTCTTGCCGGCCCCATGGCACGTGCTGCAGGTCTGTTCCACGGTGAAAAAGCCCTGGGAATGGCGGGTCTTGCCGGCACCCCGGCAGGCCGGGCAGACAATGGGCTTGGAGCCTTTTTCCGCGCCGCTGCCGCTGCAAGCCTCGCACACCGCCAGCGCGCCCACGCGGATGGTCGCCTGCTTGCCGGCATAGGCTTCCTCCAGCGAAATTTCCATGTTGTAGCGCAGGTCGCCGCCGCGTTGGCGCGCCTGCTGGCCGCGCCGGCCGCCCATGAACTCGCCGAACATTTCCTCGAAGATATCGGCGAAACCGCCGCCGGCATCGAAGCCGTCTTGACGCCCGCCGGCGCCGTTCCCGAAGGCACGATGGCCGAAGCGATCATAGGCCGCGCGCTTCTGATCGTCCTTCAGGACGTCATAGGCCTCGCTCACTTCCTTGAATTTATGTTCGGCCGCTTTGTCGCCCGGATTGCGATCCGGGTGAAACTTCATGGCCAGGGACCGATAGGCCTTTTTCAACTGATCGGCGTTCGCTCCGCGGACGACGCCCAGTGTTTCGTAGTAATCCTGTTTCGCCATCGCCCTTCGTGCACCCGTCCGCCCGGCGCTCGAGCATCCCCACTCTTACCTGTTCCCCGGCTTGAGCGCCGTGGACCCCCGCCCGCTCGTCGCCCGATCTACCAGATATGGGCCGCGGCCCTCAACTTCTCCTTTACCGGGAGAGCCGAGGGCCGCGCGGCCCGTTATCCATTAGCTGCCGGTCTTGCCCTTGCGTTCGTCGACCTCCTCGAAGTCGGCGTCGACGACCTTTTCGCTGCCCTGGCCGGCCCCGTTGCTGCCCGCCTGGCCGCCGCCGGCAGGCCCGCCCGCGGCACCGTCGCCGCCCGAGGCCTGAGCGCGATAGAGCGCCTCGCCGATCTTCATGGAGACCTGGGCGAGCGCCTGGGTCTTGGCCTGGATATCGGCGGCATCGTCGCCTTCCATCGCCGTCTTCAAGGCAGCGATCGCCTGCTCGGCCGCCTGCTTGTCGGCCGCCGGGACCTTGCCTTCGTTCTCCTTCAGGCTGCGTTCGGTGGTGTGGATCAGGCTATCCGCGTGATTGCGTGCCTCCACCGCCGCCTTGCGCTTCTTGTCGTCGGCCGCATGGGCTTCGGCATCCTTGACCATCTTCTGGATATCGCTGTCCGACAAGCCGCCCGACGCTTGGATACGGATCTGCTGCTCCTTGCCGGTGGCCTTGTCCTTGGCCGAGACATTGACGATGCCGTTGGCGTCGATGTCGAAGGTGACCT
>JBGPNG010000219.1:0-4513 GCA_041487395.1 Dongiaceae bacterium | reverse complement strand
TCGATCATGCTGGAGAACTACGTTCAACTGATTCAGGGTGCGCGCACCAAACCGCAAAGCAATTTGATAACCGGCGGCTTCGCCCTTATGGAACAAGGCGGCTTTGTCGTGCAGGTCCGTTACCTGCAGATCGTGATCGTTGTTCTAACGACTCTCATCATGGTCGGGTTTACATTGCTGATTACCCGCACGCCCTTGGGTCGTGCTCAGCGGGCAACCGAGCAGGACCGTAAGATGGCCTCGCTGCTGGGCGTCAATGTCGATCGGACGATTTCGCTGACCTTCGTCCTCGGTGCGGGTCTGGCCGCTGTCGCTGGCCTGATGGTGTTGCTCTATTACGGCCAGATCGATTTCTACATCGGCTTCGTCGCCGGCATCAAAGCCTTCACCGCCGCCGTGCTGGGCGGTATCGGTTCGCTGCCGGGCGCGATGCTGGGCGGTTTGTTGCTCGGCATGATCGAGGTCATGTGGTCGGGCTATTTCTCCGTCGACTACAAGGACGTCGCCGCCTTCGCCATCCTCGTCATGGTCCTGATCTTCCGCCCGACCGGACTTCTCGGCCGACCGGATCTGGAGAAGGTATAGCCCATGCAGGCTGCGCTTGCGTCGCACGCCATAGACTATCGCGATATTGCCAAGCGCGCCGTGGGGGCTGGATTGGTGACCCTTGTGCTTGCCTGCCTTCTGGTCGGCATCGAGGCCCTCAGCACGACGACCGGGTTGGAAATTCGCACGCGATATCGCGCGGTGTTCTGCGCCTCGGTCGGCGTGGCCATCGTCTATTTCCTCAGCCAGTTGCTGCATGCCGGGCGCGCCGCGCCTGCTGTCGCCGGCGGGCTTCTCATGCTCGTGGCGTTCGGCATCCTGGAATGGGCCTACCTGCAAGGCCTGCCGCTGGGCGACCAGTTGCCTTTCGAGGCCCAGGTCGTCAATTGGGCCGCGGCCCTGGTGCCGCTCTCCCTCGTGCTGCGCGGGACTTATGTTATTTGGGCGCAGAAATCCAAGGGCCTCGTGCGAACCGCAAGCCAGCGCGAGGCGGGCTTCGCCGTCTTCTATCTCAAATTCAACAAGATCATCGGGGCGGCGCTGATCCTGTTTGCGATCGCACTGCCTTTCATGCCCTTCGCCAATCGCCGGCTGATCGACGTTGCCACTCTGGTCGTGACCTACATCATGCTGGGATGGGGCTTGAACATCGTTGTCGGCCTTGCCGGATTGCTCGATCTCGGTTACGTCGCCTTCTATGCCGTCGGCGCCTACACCTATGCCATGCTCTCGACCAATGTGGGGTTGAGCTTCTGGTTTGCCTTGCCGATCGCCGGCGCGATGTCGGCCAGTTTCGGACTCCTGCTGGGCTTCCCGGTGCTTCGGCTGCGCGGCGACTATCTCGCGATCGTCACCCTCGGATTCGGTGTAATGATCCGCGTCATCCTGACCAACTGGTGGTGGTTCACCGGCGGGCCGAACGGCATCAACAAGATTCCCCGACCGTCCTTCTTCGGCCTGCCGTTCGAACGCGATGCGACGCCTGGCGTGGAAACCTTTGCCCAATTCTTTGGCCTCGGCTACTCGCCCAATCAACGCGTTTTCTTCCTCTACTTTCTGATCCTGGCCTTCGCGCTGGTGACCAATTTCTTCACCTTGCGCATCAGACGGCTACCTATCGGCCGGGCCTGGGAGGCATTGCGCGAGGACGAAACCGCCTGCCGCGCCCTCGGCATCAACCCCCGCAACACCAAGCTGACGGCCTTTGCCATCGGCGCCATGTTCGCCGGCATGGCGGGGTCCTTCTTCGCCGCGCGCCAAGGCTTCATCAGCCCGGAGAGTTTCGTGTTCCTCGAATCGGCGGTCATTCTGGCGATCGTCGTGCTGGGCGGCCTGGGCACCCAGATCGGCGTCGTGCTGGCCGCCGCGGTTCTGATCGGCATGCCGGAGTTCTTCCGCCAATTGCAGGACTACCGCATGCTCGCCTTCGGTATCGGCATGGTGCTGATCATGATCTGGCGACCGGGCGGCATCCTGTCCCACCGCGACCCGACGATCTTCCTCGATCGGGGGAAGGCCAAGCCGTGAACGACGCGCCGCTGCTGAGCGTAAATCATCTCACCATGCGTTTCGGCGGCCTTGTCGCCGTCGACGACATTTCCTTCGTCGCCGACAATTGCCAAATCACCGGCGTCATCGGACCGAACGGCGCCGGCAAGACGACCGTGTTCAATTGTCTGACCGGCTTCTACAAGCCGACGGTTGGGCGGTTGGCGCTGAGCGGCGCGCGCGGGCATTTTCTGCTTGAACAGATGGACGGCTATCTGATTGCCCAGCGCGCCGGGGTCGCCCGGACTTTCCAGAACATCCGCCTGTTCGCCGGCATGTCGGTGCTCGAGAACCTGATCGTCGCCCAGCACAACAAGCTGATGCGAGCCTCGGGCTTCACCTTCGGCGGGCTGATCGGCTTGCCTGGATATCGGCGGGCAGAACGCGCCGCGGTGGAGAAGTCGCGCTTCTGGCTCGATCGCGTCGGCCTCACGACAATGGCCGATTGGGATGCCGGCAATCTTCCTTATGGCGGCCAGCGTCGGCTCGAGATCGCCCGCGCCATGTGCACTGATCCCGTCATTCTCTGTCTGGACGAGCCGGCCGCCGGGCTCAACGCGCGTGAATCGGCAGAGCTGAACCAACTGCTGCAATCGATCCGCGACGAACAGAAAATCGGGATCCTGCTGATCGAACACGACATGTCGGTGGTGATGAACATCTCCGATCGCATCGTCGTGCTGGACTACGGGCGCAAGATCGCCGATGGAACGCCCTCCCAAATACGCAACGATCCGGCGGTCATTCGCGCATATCTGGGCGAAGCGGACGAGGATAAGGACAGGCCGACGAAGAGTGTGCAGGGCTAGGCGATGGCAGGGTTGTTGGACATCGCCGGCGTCCATACCTTCTACGGCCATATCGAAGCCTTGCGCGGCGTCAACCTGACCGTCGCCAAGGGCGAGATCGTAACCCTGATTGGCGCCAATGGTGCCGGCAAGTCGACGCTGCTGATGACGGTTTGCGGCACGCCGCAAGCGCGTAACGGATCGATCTACTTCGACGGCGAGGACATCACGCGCCGGCCGACTTTCGAAATCATGCGCAAAGGCATTGCGCAATCGCCCGAGGGCCGCCGCATCTTCCCGCGCATGACGGTGCTGGAGAATCTGCAGATGGGCGCGGTCACCGCCGATCCCGCTCATTTCGACGCCGATCTGGGAAAGGTGATGACCTTGTTTCCGATCCTGCAGCAGCGGCAGGGACAACGCGGCGGGACGCTCTCGGGCGGCGAGCAGCAGATGCTGGCGATCGCGCGGGCCCTGATGAGCCGCCCGCGCCTGCTATTGCTGGATGAACCATCACTCGGCCTGGCGCCCCTCATCGTCAAACAGATTTTTCAAGTGATCCGCACCATCAACGAAACCGAAGGCGTGACCGTTTTCTTGGTCGAACAGAATGCCTATCACGCATTGCGGCTCGCCCATCGCGGCTATGTGATGGTGAATGGACAGATTACGCTTTCGGGAGGCGGGCGGGAGCTCTTGGCCAATCCCGAGGTCCGCGCCGCCTATCTCGAAGGCGGGCACGGCTGAGGAGAATGCGATGACGATCTCTCTGCTGGCGCTTACCATCATCATGTTCGGCGGCGGGGGATTCTTGATGGGTCAAGCGCTCGCCGACACGTGGCGGCCCTGGTGGCAAATTCTGCCCTATGGCGCCTTGCTTGCGCTGGGCAACCATTTTCTCGGCTTTGCCCTGTTCCAAGGCGCCTTCATCATCGACAGCCTTTTCTCGAAAAATGCCAAACCCGTCAGCGAAGCCCTGTTCGAATATTCGTTCGATGCGGTCGTCATTATTGCCTTTGCGCTGCTTGCCTATCGCTTGACGCTTGCGCGCAAGATGCCGGCGCAATATCCGTGGCTTTACGAGCGCTCCGGACCATTTGGCTGGCGCACAAAAACACTTCTGGATCAAAAGATTAAATTATAAACTTAATCTAAATTATCATTATTTATGCCACGCCAGCACCATGCTAGGATAATTCTGTGGATCAGCGGCTTTAAGGCCATGATCTTATCCAGAACGACCGCCATCCGGCGACGTAGCGCTATCTTGAAACAAGTCGTCCTGAAGATAAAGGGAATCTCAGAATGTCAAAACGACCTCAACTGATCTCGATCATCATTGCCGCCATCATCATCGTCGCCGGCGTCTGGTGGTGGCAGTCCCATAAATCCACGGGCGGCGGAGGTGCGCAACTTACCATTGCCACGGCCGGCCCGATGACCGGCGAATATGCCGCCTTCGGCGACCAGATGAAGCACGGCGCCCAACGCGCGGTGCAGGACATCAACGCCAAGGGCGGTGTCCTCGGCCAGATGCTGTCGCTCAATCTCGGTGACGATGCCTGCGATCCGAAGCAGGCGGTCGCCGTGGCCAATGATTTCGTTTCCAAGGGCGTGATCTTCGTCGCCGG
>JBGPNG010000218.1:0-4517 GCA_041487395.1 Dongiaceae bacterium | reverse complement strand
GTTGTACATGAACGGATAGCGCTTCACGCCATAGCCGTCAGCGACGAATTGCATTTCCGATTTGGCATCGTGGACCAGCAGCACGTCGGCGTCGCCCGCCTGGCCCAGCTTGATGGCCTCGCCGGTTCCCTTGGCGACGATGCGGACCTCGATGCCGCTCGCTTTGGTGAAGGCCGGTAGCAACCAGCCGAAGAGGCCCGAATCCTGTGTGGAAGTGGTGGAGCCGACGACGATGTAACGATCGGCTGCCGCGACGGGGTGCGATAGGCATGTGAGAGCATAAATCAGGGCGCCAAATGCGGTTGCTCCCCGGATCAAGAACAGGCGTCTTTGCATGGTCGTTCTCCTGGGCGCTACCAATGAAGCGTGCCGGCGACGAAGGCAGTGCCCTCGGCCGTCGCCGGCGCGTCGAAGAATCGGTCGGCGGATTGACGTTCCAGCAGCCGGCCGCGATGGAGAAAGACGATCTCATCAGCCAGGCGGCGCGCCTGGGCGAGATCATGGGTCGTCATGACGATCTTGCAGCCGCCGCGATGCATCGCCTCGATGATGCCCTCGACAGCGAAAGTGGCAGCCGGATCGAGGCTCGCCGTCGGCTCGTCGAGCCACAGAATCTCCGGTTCGATCGCCCAGGCGCGCGCCAGCGCCAGGCGCTGTTGCTCGCCGATAGAAAGCGCGCGCGCTGGCTGGGCCGCCAGCTCGGCAAGACCGGTGCGTTCGAGTGCCGCTGCCGTCCGCGCCCGGCGTTCATGGCGCGGCAATCCGCGAAGCTTCAGGGCGTAGTCGACATTGGCGGCCGCGGACCGGCGCAGCATCACGGGGCGCTGGAATACCATGGCCTGGTGCCGCGCGGCCTCGGCGGCGGCGGGGCCTTGCCAGCCGATCTCGCCGGCGCTGGGCCGCAACAATCCATGGCAAATCCTCAGTAGCAGGCTTTTGCCCGCGCCGTTGGGTCCGAGAATCACGCTGCGCGGCCCGGCGTCGAGGGTGAGGTCGATGCCGTCGATGCGGCGCTGCCCGCCGGCCTGCCAGACCACGCCTCGAAGTTGCAGCGGAAGTGCTGCCGCACTCATCGGCGTCGCCCCGCCACATCACGGATCAGATAGGCGGCACCATTGATCGCCAGGGACAGCAGCATCAGCAGGAAGCCGAGGCCAAGCGCGAGCGAGAGGTTTCCCTTGCTGGTCTCCAGGGCGATCGCGGTCGTCATGGTTCGCGTGGCATGCTCGATATTGCCGCCGACGATCATCACCGCGCCGACCTCGGCACTCGCGCGCCCGAATCCGGCGAGGACGGCGGTGGTGAGGCTGAAACGGCCCTCCCACAGCAATGTGACCAGCGCTTGGCCTCGATTGACACCCAGCGAACGAAGCTGGTCGGCATATTCGCCCCACAAATCCTCGAGGAACTGCCGGGCGAGAGCGGCAACGATCGGGGTCACCAGGATGGTCTGGGCGAAGATCATCGCCATCGGGCTGAAGAGCAGACCCAGAACGCCGAAAGGCCCTGAGCGAGAGAGCAGCAGATAGACCACCAGCCCGACGATCACCGGCGGCAGGCCCATCAGCGAATTCAACAGCACGACCAAGGCGCGTCGCCCGGGAAAGGCGAACAACACGGCCGCCCCGCCCAGCGGCAGGCCGACGAGCGCGGCGATTGCGACCGCGATCAAGCTGACCTCGAGGGACAGACGGACGATCTCGAACAGGCCGGGATCGAATGTTGCGATCAGCCGCAAGGCAGCCGCGAAAGCACCGTAGAACTGCTGCATTGACGCCGATCTGGGAGAAGCCCGGGCGCGACCATCGGGGGCGGGGAGCTCCAAGTCAAATCGAAAAGGCCGATGGCTTGATAGCTGATAGCTATCAAGACGGAGGTAGCGATAGGCCGTTCAAGTGATGGCAAGCCGGCGGTCCAGTTTGCGGCCGACCCTCTTGGCGGTATCCAGCATCGCCCGCGTCACCGGCAGCAGCGGGTCTCGATCCGCCACGGCCAGGCCGATGACATGGCTTGCTTCGGGATCGACAAGGGGAATGGCGCGCAAGCCCTCGAAGGCGCCGAAGAGAGCGAGGAAGGTCTGCGGCATGACGCTGGACCAGCGGCCTTGGCGTAGATGGGCCCAAAGCGTTGCGACCGAATTCGTCTCGATTACCGTACGCGGCTCGGCGGCCACCCGACGGAAAAGGGCGTTCAAGATGCGGCGGTTCTGCATATCCGGCGTCAGCAGAGAGAGCGGAAGCTTGGCGGCCTCGGCCCAGGATATCTTTCGCCGCCGCCCCGCCGGGCTGTCGGCGGGAGTCACCAGCACATAGCGCTCGCGATAGAACGGCAATGTGCGAACATGGGCCAGCGGCTCGTTGTCCAGATAAGTCACGCCAATGTCGATTTCGAAATTATCGAGGGCGCGCTGGATTTGCTGGGACGACTGCGACAGCACGCTGAGTGCCTCGTTCGGGTGACGGGCGTGGAAAGGGGTGGTGAGGCGCGGCACCATGGAAAGGGCGGTCGGTATGGCGCCGATCCTCAAATCGCCGACCAGGCCCTGGCGTAGCTGGCCGATCTCCTGATTGAGCCCGTCGCAATCGGCCAGGATGCGTTGGGCCCAGTCGACGACCCGCGCGCCTTCGGGGGTAAAACCCTCGAATCGCCGCCCGCGCCGGACGATGGGGACGGAAAACTCGCTCTCGAGCTGTTTCATCGCGGCTGAGAGAGTCGGCTGGGACACTCCGCAGGCGGCCGCGGCCCGACCAAAATGGCGTTCGCGGGCGAGTGCCTGCAGATAGACAAACTGGCGCAGAAGCATGGCCGATAGTGCCGGTGGGTGTTGACCGCTGGCAAGCGATGGTGATGCAGCCGGCGCGAACCTATTCATGCCCGGTTGGAGATCGTGCCGCCGAATCTTTCAGGCCGACGCTAGTCGGGTGAAATGCTCGTATCGCTTTTTGCCGCGGGAGCGCTCGCCAGCCAGTCGACGCATCTTGCCGCCACCTTTTCCCAGCCCGGTTCGCCGATCAGCCAATGGGCATGATCGGCAAGCGCCACATAGGTGGCGCGATCGCCGTAGCGAAGCTTGAGATGCCGGCTGTTTGCCGCGGGCATGATGCGGTCCTGCGCGCCGGCCAAGATAAGCACGGGGCAGCGGATTCGCTTGAAGTCAACGCGCGCTGCGCCTCGCCGGTCGAGGATCGGCAGCGCTAGTTCGAACAGAGCGCGGCCGGAATCGGGAACCATGGCGAGGATATGGCGCTCTTGCTCAGCTGTCGGCAGCAGATGAAACAGGCCATAGGCAGCCTGCGCGCGACGCAACAGCTGCGGGCGCGACCAGAATCGCCATGTGGAGAACGTTCGCCGAAAGACGCGAATGGCGTCCGGCCGCAGGCAACCGATGCCCGGCGGTGTCGCTGGCGCCAAAAGGACGGTAGCTCTTGCCAACCCGCGGGCGGCCAGCAATTGGGCGAGCAAGCCGCCCATGGAATGGCCGAAAAGGATCGGAGGTTCCCCCAAGGCGCGAATGAAGCGATCGAGGTCGTCGACATAGTCGATCAGGCTGGTATGGCCGAGAGCATCCGACGGCGCCCGGGTGCTCCGGTCATGGTGACGCAGGGCCGGCGCCAGCACGACATAACCCCGATTTTCGAAATAGCGGGCGAAATCGGCCCAGACACCCGGCGTGCTCCACATGCCGTGGATCATCACGATGGTCGGCGAGCTCTCCGACTTGCGGTGACTAGCCGCCGCTTGCATCGTTTCCGCCCAACGCGGGTCGGCGCATGAAGATCGGGGCGATGCTCATGCGGCCTTTGCGAGTTCGCGTTCCAGCTCTCGGCGATAGGTGTGATAGTCGACCTCGATGGCGTGGCGATAGGTCTTGGCCCAGCGGAAATGCGGCTGCTCAATCTGCCGCCGGATGCGCGCCTCGATGTCAGAGGGTCGCGACCAGCGGCCCTTGATCTCCTGGGCTACGATCCTTGCCTGAAGCTCGGCCAGCGGCCAGATGCAGCCGACCGGCTGAACCAGGCCGATGAAATAGAGGCTTGGATGCCGGGGGTGAAAGACGTTCAGATAAAGCGGCATCTCGGCCGATTGGCTGAAATCGACGAAGGAGGGATCGAAGAAGGGGAAGGTCGTCTTGTATCCGGTCGCCGCGATAACGACGTCGAATTCCTCCGCTCGGCCGTCGACGAAGTGGATTTGCGCGCCATCGAAGCGCCTGACGTCGGGCCGCGGATGCACGCGCCCGTGGCGTATCGCGTAGAGCAATTCCGAGTTCAGGTTGGGATGTTGTTCCAGGGGCTCATGATCGGGTTCCTGCAGCCCGTAGCGGCGGTTGCGTCCTTGCACCGCCAGCAGCACAAGCTTTGCCAGTTTCTGGCGCAGCGGGCGCGGCAGCGATTTTATTTTCCCGGCCATCACATCGACCGGTCGCCCGAATAGAAATTTCGGGAAGAAATAATAGCCGCGCCGCATGCTGATGCAGGTCCGGGCGGAAACGCGGCTGATTTCGACGGCAATGTCGC
>JBGPNG010000217.1:0-4520 GCA_041487395.1 Dongiaceae bacterium | reverse complement strand
CGCGCGCTATCAGCTTCGGAAGAGGTGGGAGTTCGGGCAATTGTCGTCCATGCTGTTGATGACCGGGCCTGCGAATTTTACAAGAAGTTTGGGTTTCTCGCGTCACCATCAAATGCCCGCACTTTCATCCTAGCAATCGAGACCGCAAAACTCGCCCTCTGAGGCTCCCCGTCGGGCCTAGACGCGAGATTTACCCTTGTGCACTTGTCCCTTCTGAGCGGGCCTGGTTTTGGGCTTAGCGGCTATGGGTTTATGCGGCGTCGGCGGCGCGTCCGCTGGAATTGCCTGGGCTGCCAGCGCGCGATCTTCCGGTCATGGGCGCGGTCAAAGGCGGTGCAGAGGGTTTCTATTTCAACGAGGGCGAGGCGAAGGAGTTCGTCGTTCGCCCGCCCGCGATGGGTGGCGTGTCGAATGCTTTCGCGCTCTACGTCGACGGCGAATCGATGGAGCCGCGCTACTACGCCGGCGAGATGCTCTATGTGAACCCCAACCGGCCGATCACCCGGGATTGTTTCGTTGCCGTGGAGATGGGCGACGGCCAGGGGCTGATCAAGCAATTCGTCCGCCGCAACGACGATCACCTGGTGCTCGCCCAGTTCAACCCGCCGAAGGAAATCCGGCTACCGGTCGCTCAGGTAAAGCGCGTCTATCGCAACACCCGTTCGGGCGAGCCCGGCTGAACCGCCGATTTCTCGCGCCTGCCTTGACAATTTGACGTAATAAGCGTATACTTATGCTTACAACGTTTATCGGGGAGGCATTCGGTTATGACGTTTCTCGCCCGCGAATTAAGCGTGCTCGCCTATGCGAACGGTTTCACCCTCTGGCACTACCGGACATCGGCGGACGATCTTTTGACGCCCGGCTATTTCGATTCCGCCCAGGAATTGCTGCGCGAGGGTGATCAGATCATCGCCAACACCGCCGGCGAAGCCGGTCCCGGGATCGTCAATCTCGTGGTCACCCGCGTCGAGGAGAACGGCGTCGGCGTCGGGCAAGCAAGCCGTTAGAAGAAATCAGAAAACCACTGAGGCACAGAGACAGCGAGCCTGTCGGCGGCCCTTATGCTACTTGCCAAAGGCAAAATTTTTCTTTTCGCCTCGTGTCAGTTCATCAAAACATGAGGCACCAATTCTTCTCTCGTGCCTCCGTGTCTCGGTGGTGAACCCTCTCGCTCACCTCACGCGTTCACGTCGACCACCACGCGGCCGCGCACTTTGCCTGCCAGGATCTCGGCCCCCAGCCGCGGGAGATCCTTCAGCGTCGCCAGCACGATGATGCTCTCGAAATGGGCGGGCGGCAGATCGCGCGACAGCCGCGCCCATGCCGTCTTGCGCCGGTCCCGCGGGCACATCACCGAATCGATGCCCAACAGACTGACCCCGCGCAGCAGGAAGGGAAGGACTGTCGTTTCGAGTTTTGTGCCGCCGGCCAGCCCGCAGGCCGCCACGACGCCGTGATATTTCATGCTCGCGAGCACATTGGCGAGCGTGCTTCCGCCCACCGCATCGATGCAGGCGGCCCAACGCTCGGACTCAAGCGGCTTCGCCGGCAGCTTCTCGATGGCCGAGCGCTCCACGATCGCGCTCGCCCCCAGGCTCTTCAGATAGCCGTGCGCCTCGCTGCGTCCGGTCGAGGCCGCGACCTTGTAGCCGAGTTTGGCGAGAAGGCTGATGGCGACACTGCCGACGCCGCCCGCCGCTCCCGTCACCAGCACCTCGCCGCGCTCTGGCGTCAGCCCATGTTCTTCCAGCGCGATGACCGCCAGCATGCTGGTGAATCCCGCCGTGCCGATGGCCATCGCGTGCCGCGCCGTCATGCCCTTGGGCAGCGCCACCAGCCAATCGCCCTTGACCCGCGCCTTCTGGCCATAGCCGCCCCATTGGGTTTCCCCGACGCGCCAACCCGTCAGAATCACCGAATCGCCAGGCTTCCAGTTCGGATTGTTGGACTGCGCCACCTTGCCGGCGAAATCGACGCCCGGCACATGGGGATAGTTGCGCACCAGGCGCCCGAGGCCGCCCAGGATCATCCCGTCCTTGTAGTTCAGCGTCGAATATTCGACCTCGACCGTCACCTCGCCGGCGGGCAGCGAATCCTCGGACAGTTCCTTGATGCTGCCCGCGACCTTGCCGTCTTTCTCCTCGAGAACGAACGCCTTGAACATGCCGACCGGCCTTCCTTTGTCTAACTGCGCCCTTCGCCTAGGTCCGCAGGGGCTCGAGGATGCTGACGTAGTTGGCGACCGCCGCCCCGCCCATGTTGAACACGCCGGCAAGCTTGGCGCCCTTGATCTGCATGCCGCCGGCAGTCCCGGTCAGCTGCATCGCCGCCAGGACATGCATGGAGACGCCGGTGGCGCCGATAGGGTGTCCCTTGGCCTTGAGCCCGCCCGAGGGATTGACCGGCAGCTTGCCGTCCTTCTCCGTCCAGCCCTCGTCGATGGCGCGCGCGCCCTCCCCGGCGGGGGTCAGTCCCATGGCCTCATATTCGATCAGCTCGGCGATGGTGAAACAATCATGGGTCTCCACCAGACTGAGATCGCCGAGTTCGAGGCGTGCCGCGCCCAGCGCCTGGGCCCAGGCCTGCCGCGGCCCTTCGAAGGCGGTGATGTCGCGCCTGCTCAGCGGCAGAAAATCGTTGACCTGCCGGGCGGCGCGGAAGGCGATCGCCTTTTTCATGGCGAGCGCGGTATCCACATCCGCCAGCACCACGGCTGCGGCACCATCGGAAACCAGGCTGCAATCCGTGCGGCGCAGCGGTGCGGCCACCATGGGATTCTTTTCCGAAACCGTGCGGCAGAACTCGAAACCCAGATCCTTGCGCAACTGGGCATAGGGATTGGCGACCCCGTTGCGGTGATTCTTGGCGGCGATGCGGGCCAGCGAATCCGATTTGTCGCCATAGCGCTGGAAATACTGCTGGGCGATGCGGGCGAAGATGCCGGCAAAACCGCCCTCCACGCCCGCCTCTTCCTTCAGATAGCTCGCCTTCAACAGATTGACGCCCACCTCCGGCGCTGGCGTATCGGTCATTTTCTCCACACCCACCACCAGCACCAGGCGGGCCTGGCGCGCCGCCAAGCTCGTCAGCCCGGCGTGAATCGCGGCACTGCCCGTGGCGCAGGCATTCTCGACCCGGGTCGCCGGCTTGAAGCGCAGCTTGGGCGAGGCTTGCAGGACGAGGGAAGATGGAAAATCCTGCTTCGAAAAGCCGGCGTTGAAATGCCCGACATAGATCCGGTCGATGTCGGCCGCCTCGACGCCCGCGTCGTTCAGGGCCGCGTCGATTACCCGCAGCATCAAGGCTTCGACATCCGCCCCCTCATGGCGGCCGAAGGGCGTATGGGCCCAACCGACGATGCAGCCTGTCATGATCGGCTCCTCCTTGAGATAGCTAAATAAGACATTCGGCGAAACGCACCGGCTGGCCGGCCGGCGCCTCCAGCAGCTGGTCGTCGCGCATCACCACATGGCCGCGCAAGATCGTCGCCTTGGGCCAACCCGTCACTTCGCGCCCGTCGAAGGGCGTCCAGGCGCAACGGCTCGCGATCCAATCATTGCGGATGACACGCTTGGCCTTCAGATCGACCAGCGTCACGTCGCCGTCATAGCCGACCGCCATCCGGCCCTTGCCGGCGATATTGTAGATCCGCTGCGGCCCGGCGCTGGTCAGATCGACAAGCCGCTCCAGGCTCAGCCGTCCCGCCGCCAGATGGTCGAGCAGCAAGGGCAGCAATGTCTGCACGCCGGGCATGCCGCTGGGGCTCGTCGGATAAGGCCGGGCCTTCTCTTCTTTCGTATGTGGGGCGTGGTCGGAGCCGATGCAATCCACGATCCCGTCGCGAACCCCCTGCCAGAGCCCCTCGCGATGGCGCGCGTCGCGGATCGGGGGATTCATCTGGGCGAAGGTGCCGAGCTCGCGATAACAATCGGGTGCAACAAGCGTCAGATGCTGGGGCGTCACCTCGACCGTGGCGATGTCCTTGGCGGCGCCCAACAGCGCGATTTCTTCGGCCGTCGTGACATGCAGCACATGGATGCGCCGCCCCGTCTCGCGGGCAATCTTCAGCACCCGCATCGTCGCCCGGATGGCCGTCTCCTCGTCGCGCCAGACCGGATGCATGGCTACATCGGCGCCCTCGCGCACCAAAGCGAGGCGCTCGCGCAACCGCGCCTCGTCCTCCGAATGGATGGCGACGCGCCGCCGCCCGCTGCGCAGCACGGCTTCCAAGGCATCGTCGTCGGGGACCAGCAGGCTGCCCGTCGAGCTGCCCATGAAGACTTTGACGCCGGCACAGCCCGGGAGGCGCTCCAGCTCGCCGAGTTCGCTCGTGTTTTCCGCGGCCGCGCCGATGAAGAAGGCCATGTCGCACCAGGCCCGGCCCTTGGCGCGGGCGAATTTGGCGGCGAGGTCATCGGCGCTCAGCGTGTTTGGCGTCGTGTTGGGCATCTCGAAGACCGCCGTCACACCGCCCAACGCCGCCGCGGCGGTGCCGGTCGCCAGATCCTCCTTATGGG
>JBGPNG010000216.1:0-4523 GCA_041487395.1 Dongiaceae bacterium | reverse complement strand
CAGGGCGGGTCGAGCCGCGCAATGCGCTTGTGGACCGGGCAACGCGGCGCGTGGGCGCCGGGCAGATAACCGAGGCTCATCAGGAACTCGCCCACGATCTCCCCGCCGGTAAAACGGAAGGTCGTCTTGAACAGCTTCACCCACTCGGCCTTGTCGCGCGGATGGTTTTGGTCCAGCCAGTGGGCAAAGGAGCCATGGGATTCACGGATCGCCTGCAGACGCTTGGCGTTCTCGATCGCCGCATCGATTTTCAGCCGATTGCGGATGATGCCGGCGTCCGCCATCAGGCGCCGTCGTTCGCGCGCGCCATATGCGGCCACCTTGTCGATGTCGAAGCCATCATAGGCAGCCAGGAAGGCATCCCGCTTCTTCAGGCAGGTCAGCCAAGAAAGCCCCGCCTGATTGATTTCCAGCACCAGGCGCTCGAACAGCACCTTGTCGGCGCGCGAGGGAAAGCCATATTCGCGGTCGTGATAGGGGCCGTGGAAGGGATGGCCGGGAGCGAAATCGCAATAGCTGCTCATGTTCGAAAGGAGATCCAGGACGCGCCTATAAGCCAATAGGCGATGAGCCAAAGCACCGCCGCCACGACCGTTGTCGCCCCGACCTTGGCCCAAAGATGGGGTCGGACGGGTGCGCCGGGATCGTGGCCCGGGGCCGGGCTCTCCTCGCGCTTCACCCCCCAGGGCAGAATCGCGAACAGGATCGTCCACCAGATGAGGAAATAGACGACGAAGCCGGTGAACCAGCTCATGCCTGTTCCAGCTCGATCAGGCTGCCGAGGAAATCCTTCGGATGAAGAAACAGCACGGGTTTGCCGTGGGCTCCGACCTTGGGTTCGCCGTCGCCCAGCACCCTGGCGCCCGCCGCCTTCAGGCGATCGCGCGCCGCCAGGATGTCGTCGACCTCGTAGCAGATATGGTGAATGCCGCCAGCGGGGTTGCGGGCGAGAAAATCGGCAATGGGAGAATCAGCCCCAAGCGGCTCAAGCAACTCGATCTTGCTGTTGGCGAGTGTAACGAAGACGACGTTGACGCCATGCTCGGGCTGGGGCACCGGCGCGGAAACTTCGGCGCCCAGCGCCTTGGCATAGAGGGATGATGCAGCGGCCAGATCCGGCACGGCGATGGCGACGTGATTCAATCGTCCGATCATGAGCCTCTGTCGAACCCTCCGCCTCGATGCAGGCGCCAATGAATCGAATCTAGCATTTTCGGCCGCGGTTGACGGCAGCGACGGCAGCAACACAGCGCCAAGCGCTACAGAGAAATGCCGGGCTTTGCAAGCCTTGCGCCGGGGTCACGTTTTGGCGGCCTCCCCTTCGAATTCCAGGACCATTCCGCTTAATAGGCGGCGGCGAATTAACTATTATGTCCGCGGAACTGTCATGGCGGCGGTGACGAAAAGATAGTCGCCACCTTCATGATCATGCGCAGCCACGATCTCCTGCATCCGCCCAGCCTCAATGTCTCGCGCAAGCCGGGCGCACCCGGTCTCCATTTCGTCGGCTGTTGCGATGCTCGCAAAGCTCGAAATCCCCGCCCTGACATGAGCATCGAGATACACCTCTGGCCGGTGCTTGCCGCTGTAAAGGAAGAAGTCCGCAAGATCGCGCTGGACGCTGTACGGTTCGAGCACGATACGTCCAAAGCCCGCCTCGGTCAGTGCAGCCCGTATGCGGTCTAGAGACGGCATTTGCTTGGCGGCACGTACCATCATCTGCGGGAAATATCGACAAAGCCAGTAACGAGACATTTGTTCAGCAGTCGCGGTGAATATCACGAGCCGCCCATCATGAATTACTCGACCCCCTTCGATGAACGCCGCCCTGAGATCCAAGAGATGATGGATGGCGAGGGTACATAATGCACCAGCAAAGCAGCGATCCTGAAATGGCAGCTTTGCGGCATCTCCCGCTAGCCACCATACCTTCCCTCTTTGCAGGGAAGCGGGCTTGCCACGCGCGGTCGATATCATACGCTCCGATAAATCCACTCCGACGACCGCGACGTCTGCGGCAGCCGCGATACAAGACGTATAGTTACCAGTGCCGCAAGCTATATCGAGATACCGCTGCCCTGAACTAGGGGAGAGATGCGCCAGCAAGCGGCTTAGAATGTACGGATCCGCTCGGCGTGTGGTGTCGTAGCCAATACCTATGCGGTCATAGAGAGCCAATTCCTTCCGCTCTTTCTGGGCACGTTCCATTGATACATCCCTGTCACAGTTGTCCGCACGGCTTCCGGCAGGTACCGGTATGATCGTCGATTGCCTGTAGCAAACGAAATTGGTGATCACAGCCACGGCTCTGGCAGCAAGATCGGCGACAAACCGGCGCGCTACCGCGGCCTCGCCGGGCGGATATTCCGATCATGAGTTCGCGTGATTCCTCCGCCTCGATACGGCCGCTAGGTTACGAGATGCCGGTCAGGCGGACCAGATGCACGTCGGTCACGGGCTTCTTGCCATGTTGGGCATGCAGGCTTCGCCGAATCGCCAGCCTGGCCGTTTCCTTGACCGTCGCATCCTCGGCCCGCTTGGCGGGCGCCAGGGCCATGATCGCCTTGCGCGCCGCGGCGATGGCCTCGGCCGCCGAACCATTCCCGGCTCCGGTATCGGCGAGGCCGTGAAGGGTGAGTTGCGGCTCGCCCACCAGTTCCCCTTTGCCGTTCAGCACCAGGGTCGCCACCGCAGCACCGTTATACGCCATGCGCTGGCGGCTTTTCAGAGCCGCACCATCGAGCGGCACCAAACTGGTCCCGTCAAGGCCGAGGCGCCCGGCCGGCGTCTCGCCGATCACCTCGCCCGGGCCGGGGGCCAGCCGGATAAGGGTGCCATTCTCGGCAAGCAGCGCGCGGCGCACCTGGCAGCTTTCAGCCAATTCGATATGGGCGCGAAGATGCCTTAGTTCGCCGTGAACGGGCACGGCAATCCGCGGCTTCACCCAGCGATACATCTCCGCCAGATCGTCGCGCGCCGGATGGCCGGAGACATGGATGAAATGGTCGCGCTCGGACAACACCTGGACACCGCGGCGGATGAGCGCGTTGTGCAACTCGCCGATGGCATGCTCGTTTCCCGGGATGATGCGGGAGGAGAAGATGGCGACATCGCCGGATTCCAGCGTCACATCGGAGTGCTCGCCGCGCACGATGCGCGCCAGCGCCGAGCGCGGCTCGCCCTGGCTGCCGGTGCAGATCATCAATACGCGTTCGCGCGGCAGATGGCCGATATCCGCTTCGTCGACGAATTCGGGAAGATCGGTCAGATATCCGGTCTCCTGCGCGGCCTCGACCATCCGCCATAGCGAGCGGCCGACCAGACCGACATGCCGGCCGTGGGCAAGAGCGGCGCGCGTCACGCTTTCGATGCGCGCGACATTGCTGGCGAAGCAGGCGACCGCGATGCGCTGGCTGAAATCCCCGATCAGCTTGTCGAGACTCTGGCCCACTTCGGCCTCCGACCCGGAACTGCCTTCGACCAGCACATTGGTCGAATCGCAGATCATGGCCAGCACCCCCTCCTCGCCCAGACGGCGCAAGGCCGCTTCATCGGTGATGGGCCCGATGACCGGATCGGGATCGAGTTTCCAATCACCGGTATGCAATACCGCACCCAGGGAAGTGCGTATGACGACGGCGTTGGGCTCGGGGATCGAATGGGTGATGCTGATGAGCTCGATCTCGAAAGGCCCGAGGGCGAAGCGGCCGGACATGGGAATCTCGGTGATCCGGGCTTCGGTCAAGAGATTGGCTTCGGCCAGTTTTCCGCGCAGTACCGCTGCCGTAAACGGCGTCGCATAGATGGGGCAGCGCAGCTTCGGCCAGATATAAGGTACCGCGCCGATATGATCCTCATGGGCGTGGGTCAGCACCAAGCCGACCAGATCGTCGCGCCGCTCCACGATGAAGGCCGGATCCGGCATGATGATATCGATGCCCGGCGTCGTCTCTTTCCCGAAGGTGATGCCGAGATCGACCATCAGCCATTTGCCGGCATGGCCGTAGAGATTGAGGTTCATGCCGATCTCGCCGCAGCCGCCGAGCGGCAGGAACAGCAGCTCCTTGTCGCTGGGCTTTTCGATCATTTGCGGGGCGGGCGATTGCGCCGGTGGATTTCGACCAGTCCGCGCATCGTAATCTCCGGCTCTAGATGCCGGATCACGGGAGTGGCGTCGGCGAACAAGGGAGCCAGGCCGCCCGTGGCAAGCACGGTCAGCTCGCGGCCGAACTCCCCGGCGATGCGGGCGACCAACCCCTCGATCAGACCGATATAGCCCCAGTAGATGCCGGATTGCATGGCACCCAGCGTATTCTTGCCGATAACCCGGGCAGGCGTCTCCACCGCGATGCGCGGCAGCATGGCGGTGGCATTGTGGAGCGCTTCCAAGCTGAGGTTTATGCCGGGCGCAATCACGCCGCCCGCGTAATTGCCGTCGCCGTCGACCACGTCGAAGGTCGTCGCCGTGCCGAAATCGACGATGATCAGCGGCTCGGGGTAAAGCAGATGACCACCCACGGCAT
>JBGPNG010000215.1:0-4524 GCA_041487395.1 Dongiaceae bacterium | reverse complement strand
CTCCCCCGTCGTGACGATACATCCGACCGTCCCAGTTCCTACGCTGGGACCGGTCTCGGTCCCAATCCGTCGATCAGCCGCAGGATTTTCTGGAACAATTCCCTCGGCAGCGCGACCTCGGCCATCTGGAACGTGACGCGCCGGGCATGCGTGACGAACTTGACGAGCTTCTCCCCGAGGCTGGTCAGCGACCCGTGTGCGACTGCCTCGGGCAATGCCAGCGTCCGCATGAAGTTGGCGAGATTGTAGGCCAGCGCATGAAGCTGAAGGCGGACAGCATTGGCGGCGAACGAGCAGCAGGACAGCCGCGTCCACTTCATCGCGTTCTTGCCTTCCTTGATCCATTGCTCGCAGGTGCCGCGCTGATTGTAGAAGCCGACGCGGGGATAAAGCTCGCCGGGGTGCCACTCGACCTCAGCGACCACGCAGCGCGGCGTCTTCCAGCGTTGCGCCTGATAGCTGAAGCTGGCGTCGTACCGTCGAACCTCGATGGCAGGGCGGCCGACGGGGCGTTTGAGCAAGTCGCCGATGCTCTCCTGCAGCACGTTATCGGCCGGCAGCCGGATAGCGTACTTGAAGCCCTCGGCCTTCAGGAACTCGTAGACTTCAGGGTTCGCGAAGGCGGCATCGGCGCGAAAGTAGCGGCGCTTGAGCTTGCCTCGGTAACGGGCCACGACCGGTTCGCATACGTCGTTCCAACCGTCGGCCGAAAGGATGTTGCTCGCACGCAGCGCACAGTGTTCCAGATCGCCGAACTGGTCAGAATCATGGCCGCGCCGCATCGATCAACGAACCGAACTGGGAAATGCGGGCTTACTCAAAGTTGAGATCCGGCCCCACGGCCGGAGCGAAATACGAATCGACCATTGTCTGATCGACATCGGCGAGAGTTGCCGGTCGCCAAGCCGGCCGGCGGTCCTTGTCGATCACCGCCGCGCGCACGCCTTCGAAGAAATCATGCCCAGCCATGAAATGGCGCGCCAGGCGATATTCGACGACCATCGCACTGTCGAAGCCGAGCGCTTCGGCTTGGCGGAGTTGGCGATGCGCCACCTTGACTGCGGTCGGAGATTTTCCGCGCAGCGCGCGTGCCGTCTCATTGGCCCAGTCGCTGCGTTCAGCATCAAGAGCCGTCAGGATGGCTTCGACACTCGCGCCAGCAAAGCAACGGTCGATGGCGGGCAGCAATGCGGAAAGCGGTGCCGGGCCCGCCTTGTCCGGCAGATCGGCGAGATTGGCGAATTGGTCCAGCCGCCGCTCCGACGGCAGGAAATGGGTTGCCAGGCCCGCCGCGAGCATGTCCGCCGCATCGAGCCGGGCGCCGGTAAGCCCGAGGTAGATACCCAGCCGGCCGGGACAGTGGGAGAGAAACCAGCTCGCCCCCACATCCGGGAAAAAGCCGATGCCGGTTTCGGGCATGGCGAATTGCGCGCGCGGGCCCACGACACGGGTGCTGCCATTCATCGAAACCCCTGCTCCACCACCCATGACAAGTCCATCGACAAGGGCAATATAGGGCTTGGAACAATTGTGGATGGCGCGATTGAGCCGATATTCCCGCCAATAAAACCTGTGAAGGGCCGCCTGATCTCCTTGCCGACGTGCTTCGTAGAGAGCTCGGACGTCGCCCCCGGCGGAAAAGGCGCGCCCGCCGGCCGCCCTGATGCCCAGCGCACGGATTTCCGTGTCCGCCTCGCCCTTTGCCAACCATTCGTCCAGCCGATCGATCATGGGCAATGTCAGCGCATTCAGCGCCTGCGCCCGGTTGAGGATGGCCCAGGATGTATCGCCGCAGCGCTCGAAGAGAATATGCGCAGACAACGCTCGAACCCGTTGCGTTATTCGAAAGGACTGGG
Source organism: Dongiaceae bacterium (assembly GCA_041487395.1). Lineage (GTDB taxonomy): Bacteria > Pseudomonadota > Alphaproteobacteria > Dongiales > Dongiaceae > DASXQK01. The sequence goes on along the minus strand of JBGPNG010000215.1, from coordinate 2,668 downwards.
CAATATTTTAGGCGCTTTCGCATTCCGAACTATACGGGCCTCGGGGGGTAGATATGATGCGCAAGTCCCTTACCTTAGCATTTGCTTTGGCCGCCATGATGATCGGCGTCGGTCTGCCGTCGGCCGCCAAAGCCGAACTGAAATTCTGCAATCAGACCAGTGCGAAAGTCGATGTCGCCGTCGGTTATCACACGAGCGGTGATGAATGGGTTTCCGAGGGGTGGTGGGGCATCGATCCAGGCCAGTGCAAGAGCCCCATCAAGGAATCTCTGCAGGGCCGATACTATTACTACTACGCCGATTCCAGCAACCTAACCTGGGATGGTGATTATGTGTTCTGTACGTCGGACCAGGAATTCACCATAAAAGGCGATAAGGACTGCAAGTCGCGCGGCTACAAGCCCGAAGGATTTCGCGAGATCGACGTCGGCGAGAACATCAGCAAGGAGATCGATCTGACCAACCAATGACGGACGCGTCGATTACCGATTGACGCAATCCGTCGAAGCGAGTATTTAAATCCTGGCGCCGATTTGAGCCTTCAGCTTGCGGGCGCGTTATAAATTCAGCTAAAGCGACGGACGTAAACCGCCCGGCGATAGCTGCGGCGGTTTTTTGTTGCCGGCCTGGTACACCGGAATTGAAACGGACCCGCGGAGATTTGAGGGGCAGCTTGCGCCGCGTGATCAAACGCTAAAGCGTCTGAACCATCGTGTGGCCCCGCACGAGAGAAGCCAATGGAGAGCCCGATGGCGTCGGAACTCAGCGATATTTTCACGGCGACTCAAAACAATCTGCGGCGGCGGCCGGTGGGGGCCGCCGCCACCATCGCCGTTGCGACCCGGCAGTTGGCCGGGTTGCGCAGCGAGGCGACGATCCGCGACTTCCGCCTGACCGTGGACCAGCCGCCGGCGCTGGGCGGCGCGGATGCCGGACCGAGCCCGGTGGAAATCGTGCTTGTCGCACTGGGCGCTTGCCAGGAGATGACCTATCGGCTCTATGCCGAAAACCTCGGAATTCCCCTGAATCACGTATCGGTCAGGGTCGAAGGGCGCCTCGATCTACGCGGATTTTTCGCGGTCGACGAGGCCGTACGGCCCGGCTTTCGCGATATTCGTGCCGTGGTGGATATCGACAGCCCCGCCAGCGCCGCGGACATCGAGCGCCTGAAGGTTGCGGTGGAAAGCCATTGCCCCGTGCTCGACATCCTTCGTAATGTCACGCCCATCAAACTGGAGGTTGCCCACGATACCGGGCGACACCCCGTCGCCGCCTGATCAACGGAGAGAAGCTATGACGACCAAGAGCAGGAACCCCGAAACCATCGTTCTGCATGCCGGCTATCGCGCCGACCCGGCGACCGGGGCCGTCGCCGTCCCGATCTATCAGACGACATCATTTCAATTCCGCGACACCGAGCATGCGGGCAACCTGTTCGCCCTCAAGGAACTCGGCAACATCTACACGCGCATCATGAATCCGACGGCCGACGTGCTGGAGAAGCGCATTGCCGAACTCGAAGGCGGCGTGGCGGCGTTGGCGCTTGCTTCGGGCCAGGCGGCGTCGGCTTTCGCCATCCAAAACATCGCGCGGGTCGGCGATAATGTGGTGAGCTCGACCGATCTCTATGGCGGCACCTGGAATCTCTTCGCCAATACGCTGAAGGATCAGGGCATCGACGTGCGTTTCGTCGATCCGGCGGACCCTCAGAATTTTGCCCGGGCTACCGATGCGAACACGAAAGCCTATTATGCCGAGACGCTTCCCAATCCGAAATTGAACGTCTTTCCCATCAAGGAAGTAGCGGATATCGGCCGGCGCGTCGGCGTGCCGTTGATCATGGACAATACGTCGTCACCCATTCTTTGCCGGCCTTTCGAGCATGGGGCCGCGATCATCGTATATTCGACGACGAAATATATCGGCGGTCATGGCAATTCGATCGGCGGCGTGTTGGTGGACGGCGGCAATTTCGATTGGGAGAAGCATGCCGAACGCTTCCCGCTGCTCAACACGCCCGACCCCAGCTATCACGGCGCGGTGTGGACCCAGGCGGTAAAACCGCTCGGTCCCATCGCCTATATCATCAAGGCCCGGGTCACCTTGTTGCGCGACCTGGGGGCGGCCATGAGCCCCTTCAACGCCTTCCTGTTCCTGCAGGGACTGGAAACGCTGCCGCTGCGCATGCGCGAACACTGCCGCAATACGCAATCCGTCGTCGAGTATCTGAAGGGGCAATCCGCGGTGACGCGGATCATTCACCCCAGCCTGTGGCAGGGCGAACAGAAGCGGCGGGCCGACACCTACCTCAAGGGCGGTTATGGCGGACTTGTCGGCTTCGAGATCAAGGGTGGGCGCGAAACGGGGCGCAAGTTCATTGACTCGTTGGAGTTATTTTACCATGTCGCCAATATCGGCGACACCCGCAGCCTGGCGATCCACCCGGCCAGCACCACCCACTCCCAGCTCAGCCCCGACGAGCAGCTCGCGACCGGCGTGTCGGAAAACTATGTTCGCTTATCCGTCGGCCTCGAACATATCGACGATATCCTTGCCGATGTCGATCAGGCTTTGAAGTCGGCAACCGGCGTCGCCAAGGCGGCGGAATAAGATTCCCTCTGCGAAAAGGCGACCCGGACCGATTGCCGATCCGGGCCTCCGTGACTAT
>JBGPNG010000214.1:0-4538 GCA_041487395.1 Dongiaceae bacterium | reverse complement strand
GCTCAAGGGGCAGTTGCCGCCCTGCTCGACCGCCAGATCGACGATGACGGAACCCTGTTTCATGCTCTTGACCATGTCCTCGGTCACCAGCACGGGGGCCGGCCGGCCCGGGATAAGGGCGGTCGTGATGACCACATCCTGCTTCTTGATCGTCTCGGCGACGAGCTCGGCCTGCTTCTTCTGATACTCGGCACTCATCGGCTTGGCATAACCCGTCGCCGTTTCAGCCTGCTTGAACTCGTCATCCTCGACAGCAACGAATGTCGCGCCGAGGCTCTTCACCTGCTCCTTGGCCGCGGGCCGCACGTCGGTGGCGGATACGATGGCGCCGAGGCGCCGCGCGGTTGCGATCGCCTGAAGCCCTGCCACGCCGGCGCCCATGACGAAGACGCGGGCGGGCGCCACGGTGCCCGCTGCGGTCATCATCATCGGATAGGCGCGACCGAAGACCGCGGCGGCGTCGATCACCGCGCGATAACCGGCGAGATTGGACTGAGAGGACAACACGTCCATGGTCTGGGCCCGCGTTATGCGGGGCATGAATTCCATGGCGAAGGCGTTGACGCCCCGGCTGGCGTACGCCTGCACCTGGTCCTTGGCCGCGTAGGGCGACAGGATGCCGACAAGCATGGTGCCGGATTTCAGCAACGCCATTTCGTCGGGCCCGCCTTCGGCCGCGGTTAGCGGCCGTTGCACCTTCAGCACGATGTCGGCATCGCCAACGGCGGCCTTGGCATCGGCAACGATCTTGGCACCCGCGGCCGCCAGCGCCTCGTCGGTATAGGCGGCACCCAGGCCGGCGCCGGTTTCGATAACCACCTCGGCGCCGAGCGCGATCAGCTTCTTGACTGTATCCGGCGAAACGGCGACGCGCAGCTCATGGGCGCGCCGTTCCTTGGCGATGCCAATTTTCATTTGTCAAGCAATCCTGTGCAGTGCCCCCGGAAACCGGTTGGACACAATGCCGGACGACCTGTCGAATCTCAAGCGGCGAATCAGGCCGGAAAATGGATCGCTTCGACGGCCGCCCCTTTCGGCGGGCTCGGGGCGGGCCCGATTCTTGATTCGCATGCTGAGCCGGTCGAAGCATGAAGGATTATTTGCGGCGCTGCCGTCGACGGATCTGGCAACACAGGTCTGCTACGTAGGCGGAGTCAGGCCGAATTGCTTCAGCAGTTTCTTCTGCCGCCGCTCCAGAACGCCGCAATCGAATCCCTCGATCAATTCGCGGAATAGGCGGTGCCAATTGATCTCGGCACCCAGATGCAGGAACACGGAGCCAAGCCCGATCGCAGCGCGGTCCATGAATACGAACTCCCGCGGCGGCTTCACCGGTCCCAGCCGCCGCAGATCGGCATGCACGCCTTCGGCCACGTCGCGACCATAGACGCCCGAGGCCTTTTCCTGAATGCGCCGCGAACGGTCTTCCATCAACGGTCCATAGACGAAGCCGGCCCAGCGGTTCAGCACCGCGATCGTCTCCGTCGTCAGATTCTGGAAGCCCCAGGATTCATAGGCGTGGACCGCCAGGGCGCGGTCATCGTTCATCAGTGCATGATAGAGGTCGATCACCCCTTGGACGAAGGAGGCGCCGAAAATGCGGATGCAGCCGAAGTCGAGCAGATTGACCGAACCGTCGGGCCGGATCGTGTAGTTGCCCAGATGCGGATCGCCATGGATCACGCCATAGAAATAGAACGGCACGTACCAGGCACGGAACATGTTGTAGGCGATGCGATTGCGCAAACTCGCCTCGCCATGTTTCTTGATGAAGGGCAGAAGCGGCGTGCCTTCCAGCCAGGTCATGGTCAACAAGCGCCCGGTTGAAAGATCGGGTATCGCCTCGGGAATCTCGATCGCCGCTTCTTTGGCCAGCATGGCCCCGTAGAGCTGCATGTGCTTGGCCTCGAGGCGGTAGTCGAGTTCCTCGCGCAGCCGTGCCGCGATCTCCGCGTGAATATCCCTGGTGACGATCGCCCGGTCATAGCGTTCGTAGATCGAGAAGATCAGACGAAGCTGCTTGAGATCGGCCTCCACGGCCGATTGCATATCCGGATATTGCAGTTTGCAGGCGAGATCGCGGCCGCCGTGGGTCACGGCGCGATGGACCTGCCCCAGGCTCGCCGCGGCCGCGGCACTATGCTCGAAGCTCTTGAATCGCCGCTGCCAATCGGCGCCCAACTCGCTCATCATCCGCCGCCTGACGAAGGGCCAGCCCATGGGCGGCGCATCGGCCTGGAGTTGCGCCAGTTCGGCTACGTATTCCTTGGGCAGTGCATCGGGAATGGTGGACATGATCTGGGCCACCTTCATCAGCGGCCCTTTCAGCCCGCCCAAGGCAGCCGCCAGATCGGCGGCGTGGCGGTCGCGGTCGAGCTTGACGCCGAGATAGCGCGCCCCCGCCAGGCGTGCCGCCAGCCCACCGACCGCGGCACCCACCCGCGCGTAGCGGCGAACCCGTCCGGCCAGATTGTCGTCTTCGCTCACGCCCTCATTCCAACTGATCGATCAGGCCTTCGATCATCTTCAACCCGCGCTCCCAGAACGCGGGCTCGGCGGCATCGAGGCCGAACGGCGCCAATAATTCCTTGTGCCGAAGGCTGCCGCCAGCGGCGAGCATGTCGAGATATTTGGCGGCAAATCCCCTGGGCGCGCTTTGATAGGCGGCGTACAGCGAATTCACCAGGCAATCGCCGAAGGCATAGGCATAAACGTAGAACGGCGAATGGACGAAATGGGGGATATAGGACCAGAAGATCCGATAATCATCGTCGAAGTTGAGCGCCGGGCCCAGGCTCCGGCGCTGCGTCTCCATCCAGATCTCGCTGATGCGCTCCACCGTCAACTCGCCCTGGCGTCGCTCGTCATGCAGCCGTGTCTCGAATTCATGGAAGGCGATCTGGCGGACCACGGTGTTCAACATATCCTCGACCTTGCCGGCGATCAGGATGCGCCGGCGCTTCGGGTCCTTGTCGCTCTCCAACAAGGCCCGGAAGGTCAGCATCTCGCCGAAGACCGAAGCCGTCTCGGCCAGCGTCAGGGGCGTATCGGCCATCAGGGCGCCTTGGGGTGCGGCCAGCACCTGATGCACGCCATGGCCCAGTTCATGAGCCAGCGTCATCACATCGCGCGTTCTTCCGTAGTAGTTCAGCAGAATGTAGGGATGGGCGCTGGGCGTCACCGGATGGGCAAAGGCGCCGGGCGATTTGCCGGGCCGGGTCGCGGCATCGATCCAGCCCTTGTCGAAAAAGCGCCGCCCGATCTTCGCCAGCTCGGGCGAGAAGGCGCCATAGGCATCGAGCACGATACCGCGCGCCTTGTCCCAGCCGATCTTGCGGTCGGAATCATCGGGCAACGGCGCGTTGCGATCCCAATAATCGAGGTGGTCTTGGCCGAACCAGGACGCCTTGATCTTGTAATAGCGGTGAGAAAGCCGGGGAAAGGCGGCTTCGACCGCCGTGGTCAGCGCATCGACCACCTTGTCCTCGACTTGATTGGCCAGATTTCGCGAGCTGACCGGCCGGGGGAAGCTACGCCAGCGATCCTCGATCTCCTTGTCCTTGGCGAGTGTGTTGGTGATCAGGCCGAAGGTCGCCGCCCGTTCGCGCAAGCCCGACGACAGCGCCTTGGCCGCCGCCTTGCGTTTGGCAGCGTCCCGGTCGGCCAAAAGATTGAGGGTCGCATCGACCGTCAACTCATTGCCCTCGAAACGAAAGCGCTGGGCGGCCAACGTCTCGTCGAACAGACGATTCCACGCCGCGCGGCCGACCACCGATTTGTCATGGAGCAGCCGTTCGGCTTCGTCGGAAAGTTGATGCGGACGGAATGCGCGCACGACATCGAGCCAGGGGCCGAAGTGGGCAAGCCCGGGCGTCAGGAGCTTGGCTTGCAGATCGCCATCGCCGAGGCGGTTGATCTCAAGCGTAAAGAACAACGTGTCCGCGGCGATGTCGGTGATGCGTTCCTGGATGATCTGGTAAAACCGGGCGATCTCGGGATCGGTCATGTTGCCCGCATAGACCAGCTGGGCGTAGCCGCCGACCCGGCCGAGCAGGTCCTGCAGCGCCTCATAGCCGCGAACGGCCGTTGCCAGTTCCTCGCCGGACGCAGCGGCAAGCCTGCCTTCCCAGCGGCTGCGAAAGGCCTTCGAATCCCCTGCCGCCTTGGCCAGATCGCTATCGATCGTCGGCGCCGTCGGGCTTTCATAAAGGTCGCTCAAATTCCATTGCGGCAAGGATCCCAGTTCGTTGCCGGTCTCTACGGGAGCCAGATCGTTCATGGGCGCAGTTCCAATCCCGGGGGTTAACGCGAAGCTTGCCTATCGATATAGGGGACAGGCAGGGTTGCGCCAAGCGGCGCGCGTGGAGGACGTTCGTGGAACTTGAGACGTGGCAGAGCCTGCCGGCGATGTTTTTCGCTCAAGCCGCGCGCCGCGGCCGGCAACCGTTCCTCTGGTCCAAGCGTGACGGCGCCTGGCATTCCCTCTCCTATGGCGAAGTAGCGCAGGAGGTGCGCCGCCTGGCTCGCGGACTATTGGC
>JBGPNG010000213.1:0-4550 GCA_041487395.1 Dongiaceae bacterium | reverse complement strand
AGGGCCTGGCGACGGCGCTGATCCAGCGCGAGACGATCGAGGCGGCCCACAAGGACTCCGCCTTCTGGGCCAATCTTGCCGTCGGTGCCGCCCTTGGCCTTGCCACGCTGGCACTGGCCGAGCCCGCGGCGAGTTTTTACAGCGAGCCGCGCCTGGCGCCGATCCTGCGGTGGTACGCGCTGTGGCCGCTCTTGGGATCGCTCTCCGTCGTGCAGCAAGCCCTGCTGCGCCGCGCGTTGCGCTTTCGTGAATTGGCGCTGCGCCAACTCGCGGGTGCGCTGGCCGGCGGCCTCGTCGGCATCGCCATGGCCTATGGCGGCATGGGCGTGTGGGCGCTTGTCGCCCAGCAACTCGTCAATCAGGGCGTGGCACTCATCGTCCTATGGGCGATCGCCGATTGGCGGCCGCGATTTGCTTTCTCCTATCTCCATTTCAAGCATCTGTTCGGTTTCGGGTTCAACGTGCTTGCGGCCAATGTCGTGCGCGCCATCGGCTTTCAGGCCGACCGGCTGGTGCTGGGCTATTTTCTGGGCGCGACCGAGCTCGGCTACTACAGCGTGGCCCAACGCCTGCTTGCCATCGTCACCGAATTCGTCGCCGGCAGTGCGGAGCGCATCGTAGTGCCGCTGTTCTCGCGCATCCAGGGCGAGCGGGAGCGGGTCAACCGCGGCTTGATGACGGCGCAGCGCATCCTCACCCTTATCACCATCCCCGCCTTTGTCGGCTTGGCCGCCACCGCGCCGGTGCTGTTGCCGGTCGCCCTCGGCGCCAAATGGCAAGCCAGCGTCCTGTCGACGCAAATCCTGGCCGTGGCGTCCTTGGGATTTTGCCTTAGCTTTTTCTTCGGCCATGTATTGACGGCGCTTGGCCGGCCGGGCTTGCGCCTCGGCATCGTGACGGCGCAGGCCATATCGCAAGCCGCGCTCTCGCTGATCGGCGTGCGCTTCGGGGTCGCCGGCTTGGCCTCGGCGGTGAGCGCCAACCAGGTGCTTTTCTATGCGGTCGAACTGCTGATCCTGCACCGCCAGGCCGGCTTTTCCATCGCAGCCCATATGGCGGAGGGCGCCGCCCCGGTTCTGGCCTCGATCGCCATGGCGGCGGGGGTCGTTCTGCTGAGCTTGGCCTTGAGCGGGCAGCGGCCCGTCATCCAACTGGGGGCCGAGCTGGCCCTGGGCATCCTCATATATGGCGGGATCGTCTTTTTCTGCGCGCGCAGGCGTTTGGGCGAGCTTTTGGAACTGGCCCGGGGCTTGCGCCGTTGAGGCCTTGAGCGAGCCCGCCTTGCAGGCGGCAGGGCGATTCCCTAGTTTAGGATGTTCATTTACGCCCTTTGGCAACAGGGAGCCGCCATGCTGGCCGGCAAGCGCTTACTGCTCGTGATCTCCGGCGGCATTGCCGCCTATAAGAGTCTGGAGCTGATCCGCCGCCTGCGCGAACGGGGTGCGGCCGTGCGCGTGATCTTGACCCGCGGCGGTGCGGAATTCGTCACGCCGCTTTCCGTTGCCGCGCTTAGCGAAAGCAAGGTCTATCAGGAGCTTTTTTCTCTCACGGACGAGAGCGAGATGGGTCACATCCGCCTCTCCCGCGAAGCCGACCTCGTGGTCGTAGCGCCGGCGAGCGCCGATCTGCTTGCCAAGATGGCCCAGGGCCTCTGCGACGATCTCGCCTCCACGGCCCTGCTGGCGACCGACAAGCCGGTGCTGGTGGCCCCCGCCATGAACGCCATGATGTGGGCGCATGCGGCGACCCAGGCCAATATGGCGACCTTGAAATCCCGCGGCGTTCGGCAAATCGGGCCCGAAGCGGGCGACCTTGCTTGCGGCGAAATCGGCACGGGCCGCATGGCGGAGCCGATGCAAATCCTCGCCGCCATCGAGAGCTATTTCGGGACCGCGGCGCCGCTCAGCGGCCGGCGCGCCATCGTCACCAGCGGGCCGACCTTCGAGGCCATCGATCCGGTGCGCTTCATCGGCAATCGCTCCTCGGGCAAGCAGGGCCATGCCATCGCCGCCGCCTTGGCGCGACGGGGTGCCACGACCGTTCTGGTCTCCGGCCCGACGGGCGAACCCGATCCGGCGGGCGTCGAGGTTCATCGCATCGAAAGTGCCGAGCAGATGCTGGCGGCCTGTCGCGCGGCTTTGCCCGCCGATATCGCCGTCTGTGCCGCGGCCGTCGCCGATTGGCGCCCGGCCAAGACGGCGGAGCGCAAGATCAAGAAGGCGGCAAGCGATCCCGCCCCCATTGCCTTGCTGCGCAATCCCGACATTCTGGCGAACCTGGCCGCCGCGGGAAACGAGCGCCCGCGCCTGGTGGTGGGGTTTGCCGCCGAGACCGAGGATCTCATCGCCAATGCGCGCAAGAAGCTCGCGGCCAAAGGCTGCGATCTGATCGTCGCCAACGATGTGTCGGCGGATAGCGGCACCTTCGGCGGATCGGAGAACACCGTGCATCTGGTGGCCATGGACGGCGTCGAGAGCTGGCCGCGATTGACCAAGCAGGACGTGGCCGAGCGCCTTGCCGACACCATCGTCCGGCGTCTTGCCGCGGCCCCCTGACCGGCCGACCGGGGTGCCGGCGCTTCAAGTTCCGCTGCTGCGCTTGCCCCATGGGCGCGATCTTCCCTTGCCGAGCTACGCGAGCGAAGCGGCCGCGGGCCTCGATCTTCTGGCGGCGGTGGCGGCCCCCGTCGAACTTGTCCCCGGCGCGCGCCGGCTGATCCCGACGGGAATCGCAATCGCGCTGCCGCCGGGCTATGAGGCGCAGGTCCGCCCGCGTTCGGGCCTGGCGCTCAAGCATGGCATCACCTTGCTCAACAGCCCTGGCACCATCGACGCCGACTACCGCGGCGAAATCGGCGTCATCCTGATCAATCTGGGCGAGACGGCATTTGCCGTTGCGCGGGGCGAGCGCATCGCACAACTCATCATCGCGCCTGTGGCCCGGCTCATCTGGATCGATACGGAGGTCTTGCCGGAGACCTCGCGCGGGGCAGGCGGCTTCGGCTCGACGGGCCGGCGATGACGAACCTCACGGACACCCAGCTCGAGCGCTACGCGCGCCATGTCATCCTCGAGGAAGTGGGCGAGGCGGGGCAGGCGCGGTTGTTGGCGAGCCGCGTGCTCGTCGTTGGCGCCGGGGGTCTCGGATCGCCGCTGCTGCTCTACCTCGCCGCGGCGGGGGTGGGCACGCTGGGCATCGTCGACGACGACGCCGTCGAACTCTCCAATCTCCAGCGCCAGGTGATCCACGCGACGAAAAGCCTCGGCAGGCTGAAGGTGGCGAGCGCGGCGGAGACGATTGCCGCGATCAATCCGGAGATCAAAGTGGAGTTGCATGCCACGCGACTCAACGCCGCCAATGCGGCCGATCTCGTCGCTCGCTACGATCTCGTCGCCGATGGCAGCGATAATTTCGCCACCCGTTATCTTCTGAACGATGCCTGCTATCTGGCGAAGAAACCGCTGGTCTCCGCGGCCCTGCTGCGCTTCGATGCGCAGCTCTCCGTCTTCAAGGCCTATCTCGGCGCGCCCCATCCTTGCTATCGCTGTCTCTTCGCCGAACCGCCGCCCGACGATCTGATCCCGCGCTGCGATCAGGCTGGGATTTTCGGTGCGCTCGCCGGCAGTGTGGGCGCGCTGCAGGCTACGGAGGCCCTGAAGGAACTGCTGGGCCTGGGCGACAGCCTGTCGGGCCGGTTGCTGATCTATGACGGGCTCGCCACGGAATTCCGCACCATCCTAATCCCGCGCGATCCGGCCTGCCGGCTCTGCGGGCCCGCGGCCGATATCCACGATCTATCGGCCCACGCTAGCTAGAGGAAGACGACCATGGAACAACGGCTGAGCGTGGTCACGCTGGGCGTGGCCGATCTCGAGCGCTCCCGGCGCTTCTACGAAGAAGGGCTGGGCTGGAAGCGCGGCAATACCGAGAAGGAAGTCGTGTTCTTCCAGATCGACGGGGCGGTGCTCGCCTTGTTTTCCCGCGAGCATCTGGCCGCCGACGCGGCCCTGCCGAGCGCGGGCTCCGGCTTCGGTGGCGTCACGCTGGCTTATTGCACGCGCAGCCGCGAAGAGGTCGAGAGCGTGTTGGCGCAAGCCAAGGCGGCCGGGGCCACGATTCTCAAGCCCGCGCAGGATGTATTTTGGGGCGGTTATTCGGGTTATTTCGCCGATCCGGACGGCCACCCCTGGGAAGTCGCCTGGAACCCGTTCTGGACGATCGGCAAGGATGGCGGCGTCACGCTCTCCAAAGGATAGCGGCCGTTCCGTTCAAGGCATCTTGTAGCTGATGCGCCAGATGCTACCGCTGACGTCGTCGCAGACCAGCAGGCTGCCGTCGGCGGCGACCGCAAGCCCGACCGGCCGGCCCCAGACCTGTGCCCTCCTCTGGCCCGCAACCCAGAATCCGGTCAGGAAATTTTCGTAATAGCCCTGCGGCCTGCCATCCTTGAAGGGCACCACCACGACCTTGTAGCCCGTCGGCCTGCCGGAATTCCACGAGCCATGCAGCGCCACGAAGGCGCTACCGCGATATTCCGGCGGAAACATCTT
>JBGPNG010000212.1:0-4551 GCA_041487395.1 Dongiaceae bacterium | reverse complement strand
TTCGTCGAAATCCCGATTTCCTACTCTCGACTTGTTCCAGGTTCCGGGCTAGTCTCCGGTATTACATTTCTTATTCCTCATAGGCTCAGCCATGGAAAACATGAATCGGCCGCGCACTTATGCTCAAGCGCTCGAGCGGCTGCGTCGCATCGGTCTGCGCCCGACGCGCCAGCGTCTGGCGCTGGCCAAACTGCTCTTCGAGCAGGGCGACCGGCATGTCTCGGCCGAGCAGCTGCATGAGGAGGCCGTGGGCGCCAAGATCCGCGTCTCGCTGGCCACCGTCTATAACAGCCTGCATCAGTTTACCGACCTTGGCTTGCTGCGCGAGGTCGTGGTCGAGGCTGGCCGCAGCTATTTCGACACCAATAACTCGGATCACCATCACTTCTTCTTCGAGGACGAGGGCGAACTGATGGACATCCCCGGCGACGACATCGAGGTCGCCCGCCTGCCGGCGCCCCCGGCGGGCAGCAGACTGCGCCGCGTCGATGTGATCCTGCGCGTCAGCGGGCGCGGCAAGTAGTTTTTATCGATTCTAAACAGTTGACGAGTGCCTTCTGATAAGGCATAATTCTGTTTCAGAATTCGCTAACGCGCAAAGGAGGCTTGGACCATGGCATCGCTCAAAGGATCGAAGACCGAGGACAATTTGAAGGCCGCATTCGCCGGCGAGAGCCAGGCAAATCGCCGCTATCTCTATTTCGCTCAAAAGGCGGATGTCGAGGGATTCAACGACGTCTCCGCGGTGTTCCGTTCCACCGCCGAGGGCGAGACCGGCCATGCCCACGGCCATCTCGAATTCCTCGAGACCGTCGGCGATCCTGCCACGGGCCTGCCGATCGGCCCGACCGCTCACAATTTGAAGGCCGCGATCGCCGGCGAAACGCACGAATACACCGATATGTATCCGGGCATGGCTCGCACGGCCCGCGCGGAAGGCTTCGAGGAAATCGCCGATTGGTTCGAGACCCTGGCCAAGGCGGAGAAATCTCACGCCGGCCGGTTCCAGAAGGCGCTCGACACCCTCTGATCCGAGCTTTCGGGCGGCACGGGTAGCCCGCTTGGCACCTCCCTTTCCCGCTTCGTTCGGCGGGAAAGGGCAAGAGGCATTCTTTAGGCACGGAATAAATTCATGAGAGAAGGCAGTCTCGAGGCGCCGACCCGCCATCCGCTTGCCTGGATGGACCCCGATTTTGCCGATCCGGCGAAACTCGACGAGGAAATGCGCCGGGTCTTCGACATCTGCCACGGCTGCCGGCGCTGCTTCAATCTCTGCGACAGTTTTCCCCGCCTGTTCGATCTCGTCGACGAATCGCCCAGCGGCGAAGTGGAGGGCGTGAAAAGCGAGAATTTCGCTTCGGTGGTGGAGGCCTGCACGCTGTGCGACCTCTGCTTCATGACCAAATGTCCCTATGTGCCGCCCCATCCCTTCGCCCTCGACTTCCCCCATCTCATGCTGCGCTATCGCCATGCGGAGCTGAAGGGCGGCAAGTCGGAGGGATTGTCCGGCGAACTCGCCAAGACCGATCGCAACGGCAAGCTGGGCGGTGCGGTGGCGCCGCTCGCCAACTGGGCCATCGACCGGTCGAACAAGCTGACGCGCCCGATGATGGAAAAAATCGTCGACGTCCATCGCGACGCAGCCCTGCCGAAATTCCACGGCAAGACGTTCCAGCTGCAGGCGAAGGCGACACCGCTTGCGGTCAATCGACAGGCGCCGGCCTTCGGGCGCAAAGCCGTGCTCTACGCCACATGCTTTGCCAATTACCATAATCCCGGCATCGGCATGGCGGCGCGCGCCGTGCTGGCGAAGAACGGGGTCGAGACGGAAGTCGTCTACCCGCGCTGCTGCGGCATGCCGCAGTTGGAGCAAGGCGATCTGCCCAAGGTGGCAGAGACGGCGCGCCAGGTTTCCGCCGCCCTCCTGCCCTGGGTCGACAAGGGTTATGACGTGATCGCGCTGGTGCCCTCCTGCGCCCTGATGCTGAAATTCGAATGGCCGCTGATCCTGCCGGCCGATGCGGGCGTGAAGAGGCTCGCCGGCGCCACCTTCGATATCAGCGAATACGTCGTCGATATCGCCAAGCGGGCCGGCCTGGCGCCGGGTCTGACGCCGCTGGATGGCGGCGTGGCGCTCCACATCGCCTGCCATGCCCGGGCCCAGAACATGGGGCAGAAGGCGGCGGACATGCTGCGTCTGATTCCCGACGCGGATCTCACCGTGATCGAGCGCTGCTCGGGCCATGGCGGCTCCTGGGGCGTGCGCAAGGAGAATTTCGAGGTCGCGATCAAGATCGGCAAGCCGGTGGCGCGCCAAGCCAAGGATTCGGGCAAGCGCCATGTCGCCTCGGAATGCCCCTTGGCCGGCGCGCATATTCTTCAGGGCATCGAAAAACTGGGCGGCAGCCCGCCAGCGAGCGCTCTCCACCCCATCGAACTCATCGCCCGCGCCTACGGAATATGACCATGGCTCGCCGGATCGCAGCATCCGATATCCTGCCGGCCGAGGAATATGCCAAGCGTCGCAGGGAACTGCGCCGGGCGATCGTCGCGCTCAAGCGCCGGCGGCGCCTCGATGTGGGGCCGGTCGCAACGCTCCATTTCGAAAGCTTCGAGACGATGCGCATGCAGATCCAGGAGATGCTGCATATCGAGCGCGGCGGAGCGGCGCAGCTTTCAGGCGAACTCGAAGCTTATAATCCCCTGGTGCCGAACGGCCGCGAGCTGGTGGCGACCGTGCTGTTCGAGATCGACGATCCCGTCCGGCGCGCGGCTTTTCTCGCCAAGCTGGGCGGGATCGAAGAGAGCGCTTTCATGGAGGTCGAGGGCCGGCGGATCAAGGGCGTGGCCGAGAAAGATCAGGACCGCACCACGGCCGAGGGCAAGGCCTCCGCGGTGCAGTTCGTTCATTTCCCCTTCAGCGTCGCCGAAGTGGCCAAGTTCAAGGAGCCCGGCGTGCGCATTGTCGTGGGCTTCGATCATCCCGCCTACGCCCATATGACCGTGATGCCTGAACCGATGCGTCAGGCGCTCGCGGCGGATTTCGACTGAACGATACCCGGCGTCACACCCTTTGCTAGCAGACAATGCCGGCGTGTTGGCACCGCGCCTATACTCAATTACTGGGCGTGGACTCGTAAACGCACTTTGGGGCGGCTTTCTGGAGTCCGCTTTGGTGCTGTGAGCGGCCGTCGCTTCCGGAAAGAGGCACTTCCGGGATGTGCCACAAGCAGACATTAACCAGCTCGGTTAGAGGCATGCGTTCACTCTGGCAGCCCCGCCTTGCGCAGGCCTTCGAAGATATGTTCGGAGTTGCGTTCGTCCCGGTACAACATGGTGCTACGCCAAAAGGCCGCCCAGTCCTTCAGCCGGCGACCGGGGAAGACCGCCGTATCTTGTTTCGCCCCACGAAGGAATCGTCTCAGTTTGGCTCTGGCTTCAATAAGGCGGCCCGCTTGAGCGCAACTGGCCGCCACCGGAGTACTACCCCCAAGGTGATCGAGGTATTGCAGGGCTGAGGTATTGCAAGGCTATAGAGCACCGAAGCGCGTTTGATTGGCAATCGATTGACCTGAGCCACAAGGCGCCCCGCGGCTGATGGCCAAAGCCGGGCAGAACGAGCAAACCCGACAGCATAAGATGCGATTCCCACTTTGGCGGGGTCAGGGTGATTCAACCAGCCGCGGGCCGTATATTCTGGTTCATGCGGAACAGGTTCGAAGGATCGTAGCGGCCCTTGACCTGCGCCAGTCGGCGGTAGCTTGCCCCGTACGCCTTTTCCACGCGCTCAACTTCGTCGCCGGGCATGAAATTGACATAGGCGGTTCCGATGGCGAACGGAGCGGCTGCATCGAAAAGCTTCTTCGCCCAGGCGATACACCTCTTGTCCATCGACTCCTCGCGCCAGCGAGTATGGACGTTCATACCGAAATGTGCGTTTCGCTGAGAAAATGCGGTGACATCCGGCGCGACACGGCCTGCGGCTCCGCCGACATGGAAGATGAAAATCTCGCATTCCGGCCCAGGCAATTGGCGGGTAGCGTCGACCAGAACGGTGATAACCGCATCTGACAGCTGGGCGAAATCGTGACTCTTCCAGTAGTTGCGAGCACCCGGTGTCAGTAGCGGGTCAAATGCTGCTTGCCAGCTTGCGAACGGATTGGGCCCGACGACATCGGCGATCGGTTTGCCGAGTCCGCGCAACCCGGCCATCGCCTTCTCGCCTTCCTTGATGTCGCCGCAGTAGCACATTGCGAAAATCAGGACTTCACGGCCGTGCCATTCGGTTGGCAGGAAAGGCAACGGTGGGGCCTTGCGCATGACCACCCAGCATGTGAGCTCGTCGGGCGCCGATTCGAGGAGACGACGATACTCTTTGAGAAGCCCGGCCGCGTCGTCAAACGGATGAACCACCAGCCCGGCCAATATCTGCGGCCCGAGCCTGTGAAGCTGGAACTCGAAGGCGGTGACCACGCCGAAATTGCCGCCGCCGCCGCGAATTGCCCAGAAAAGATCCGGGTTTTCCTTCATGCTCGCGTGCACCAGATTGCC
>JBGPNG010000211.1:0-4556 GCA_041487395.1 Dongiaceae bacterium | reverse complement strand
TACCACTCCTGCCTGATGCGCACGATCCCCATCGGCGAGCCGCCGGCCCGCCAGCGTGAGATGCACAAGGTGGCGGTGGATGCGCTGGAGGCCTGCAAGGCGGCGCTGGTTCCCGGGCGGCCCATCGGCGAAGTCTTCGATGCCCATGCCAGGGTCCTGGATGCGGCGGGGTATCAGGCCTACCGCATGAATGCGACGGGCTACAGCCTGGGCACCACCTTTGCGCCCAACTGGATGGATTGGCCGATGTTCTATCACGGCAATCCGGAGCCGGCAGCACCGGGCCAAGTCTTCTTCATCCATATCATCATCTTCGACAGCGAGCGGGGCTTGGCCATGACCAGCGGCCAGACCGTGCTGGTGGGCGCGCGAGGTGTCGAAGCGCTGTCGAAACGCCCGCTGGATCTGGTGGTGAAATAGATCGACGCTATAATTGCGCGATGCCCTATCTCCTGATCTTTCTTGCCTTCTGCCTGCTGGGCGCCGTCGTCAGCTGCAGCCTGTGAGGACATGCCCATGAGTGGGCCCATCGTCATCGCGGTTTACATTCCCAAACCGGGTCAGTCCCGAGCCCTGGAAGAGATCCTGGCCGAGCATGTTCCCATGTTGCGGCGGGAGGAGTTGGCAACATCAAGGCCGGTGGTCCTGCTGCGCAGCCCCGATGGGCACTATCTCGAAATCTTCGAATGGGCCTCCGTCCAATCCGCCGAGAAGGCCCATGACAATCCGCGGGTCAAAGCCTTATGGGACCGCCTAGAGGCGGTGGCCGAAGTAGGCCGTCTGGTCGATCTGCCCTGCGCGCACCGTAGCTTCCCCCATTTCGAACCCGTGGATAACGTGATTACCTAGCAATTGCCGTAACTTATCTCGGTCATTGCCCCGTCCCGGCAGGACCCCTCTCGCGGTTTACATAAACATGACGCCCCGATATAGTCCGCGCGCTGTCGCGGGGGCGGGTGCCGTTCGGCAGGCGAAATTCGATAACGGGTTGACTAGATGAAAATCCTGACGGGCAACAGCAACCGGCCGCTGGCCGAGGCGATCTGCGCCGCTCTCAATCTGCCCTTGACCCAGGCCAGCGTGCGGCGGTTTTCCGACATGGAGATCTTTGTCGAAATCCACGAGAACGTCCGCGGCGAGGACGTGTTCGTCATCCAATCCACGTCATATCCGGCCAACGACAATCTGATGGAATTGCTGGTGACGATGGATGCATTGCGGCGCGGTTCGGCCCGGCGCATCACCGCTGTCATCCCCTATTACGGCTATGCCCGCCAGGATCGCAAATCCGGCCCGCGCACGCCGATTTCGGCCAAACTGGTGGCCAATCTGATCACCGTGGCCGGCGCCGACCGGGTGTTGACCCTCGATCTCCATGCCGGGCAGATCCAGGGCTTTTTCGATATCCCGACGGACAATCTCTATGCCGCGCCGGTTCTGATCAAGGACATCCAGGGTCGCTTTGCCGGCAAGGAGTTGACCGTGGTTTCACCCGATGTCGGCGGCGTCATCCGCGCGCGCGCCGTCGCCAAACGGCTTGACGCCGACCTCGCCATCATCGATAAGCGCCGCGAACGGGCCGGCGCCTCCGAAGTCATGAATATCATCGGCGACGTCAAAGGCCAGTATTGCATTCTCGTGGACGACATCGTCGACAGCGCCGGTACGCTGTGCAACGCCGCCGTGGCCCTGATGGAGGCGGGCGCCAAGGCAGTCAGCGCCTATGTTACCCACGGGGTGCTGTCGGGCGGGGCGGTGGCCCGGGTTTCGGCCTCGCCGATCGAAAGTTTGGTGACGACCGACAGCATCATGGCGACGGAGGCGGTGCGCGTCTCGCAGACGGTGCGCCAACTGACCATCGCCCCGCTGCTCGCCGAAGCGATCAGTCGAATCAGTCTGGAGCGCTCTGTCTCGAGCCTGTTCGACTGAGCCGCCGCCCCTTCGGGCGGAAGATGAAGAAGAAGCCGCCCTCACGGGCGGCTTGTCGAGGACGCGGGTGGCACCCCTGGAGGCCGCCCGCATAAGGACATGAAAGGAGAAAACCAATGTCCGACGTCCAGAACTTGAGCGCGGAGCTTCGCAGCCGCGCCGGGAAGGGGGCCGCTCGCCAGACTCGTCGTGATGGCCGCGTCCCCGGTGTGATCTACGGCAACAAGCAGCCGGCCACGCTGATTTCCGTCGCGCCCCGCGAGCTGATGAAGGAACTGCGCAAGCGCGCCTTTCAGGCCACCCTGTTCGACATCGAACTGAGCGGCAAGAAGGAACGCGTGCTGCCCCGCGACGTGCAATTCGATCCGATCAGCGACGCGCCGATCCATGTGGATTTCATGCGCGTGGGCGAACATACGCGCGTCCATGTCGACGTGCCGGTCACGTTCGTGAACGAAGTGAAGTCGCCGGGCCTGAAGCGCGGCGGCGTGCTGAACATCGTGCGCCACGAAGTCGAACTCATCTGCACCGTCGACAGCATTCCGCGCAAGATCGAAATCGACCTCGACGGGCTCGATATCGGCGATTCCGTCCACATCAGCATGGTCAAGCTGCCGGCGGGCGTGAAGCCCGCCATCGGCGATCGCGATTTCACCATCGCCTCGATCGCCGTTCCGACGATCCCGGCGGTCGATGTCGTGACACCCCCGGCCGCGGCCGCGGCCGAAGCGGCCGCCGCAGCGGCGGCGGCGGGCGCGCCCGGCGTGCCCGGCGTGCCCGGTGCCCCCGGCGCTGCCGGCGCGCCGGCGGCAGGTGCGGCTCCGGCGGCAGGTGCGGCGGCACCGGCCGCCGGCGCGAAGCCTGCGGCGGGCGCGAAACCTGCGGCGGGCGCGAAACCTGCGGCGGGCGCAAAGCCCGTGGGCGGCGGAAAGGGCGGCGACAAGAAATAGCGCCACCCGGAGGAGGGCTGCGTTGCGCCTTGTTGTCGGCCTGGGCAATCCCGGCCCCGGCTATGTGTTCAATCGGCACAATATCGGGTTCCTGGCGGCGGACACCCTCGTCCGCCGCCATGGATTCGGACCTTGGCGCAGCCGCTTCCAGGGCCTTGCCGCCGAAGGCGAAATGGCCGGCGAGAAGCTTGTCGTGCTGAAGCCGGAGACCTACGTGAACGAATCCGGCCGATCGGTGGCCGCGGCTGCCAAGTTCTACAAACTGCCGCCCGAACAGGTCTTCGTCATTCATGACGAGATCGATCTGGTTCCCGGCAAGGTCAAAGTGAAGCAAGGCGGCGGGCCGGCAGGACATAACGGCCTGCGCAGCATCGATGCGCATCTGGGGCCCCTGTACTGGCGCGTGCGCTTGGGCGTCGGGCATCCGGGTGCAGCCGAACTGGTGCGCTATTACGTGCTGCAGAATTTCCCCAAGGAAGATCGGCCGCTGATCAGCAAGGTGATCGAGGCGACTGTCCAGGCCTTTCCGCAACTGATCGCCGGCGATGTCAACGGATTCATGAACACGGTGAACGTCGCGATCAATCCGCCGAAGCCGAAAGAACCGAAGCCCGACCCGAAATCGAAAACGAACGGTGAGCCAGGCAGCGATCCGGCGGCCTGAGGCGGAACAGAGAACATGGGATTTTCCTGCGGCATCGTCGGCTTGCCCAATGTGGGCAAGTCGACCCTCTTCAATGCGCTGACCTCGACCCAGGCGGCCGAGGCGGCGAACTATCCCTTCTGCACGATCGAGCCCAATGTCGGCAAAGTGGCCGTGCCCGATCCGCGCCTCGACCGTCTGGCCATCCTCGGCAAATCGGCGAAGATCGTGTCGACCCAGCTTGCCTTCGTCGACATCGCGGGCCTGGTGCGCGGCGCCAGCAAGGGCGAGGGCTTGGGCAACCAGTTCCTTGCCCATATCCGAGAGGTCGACGCCATCGCCCATGTGCTGCGCTGCTTCGGGGGCGAAGTCACCCATGTCGAGGGCTCCATCGATCCGCTGCGCGATGCCGAGACGGTGGAGATCGAGCTCATGCTGGCCGATCTCGACAGTTTGGAGCGGCGCGTCGATGCCAGCGCGAAAAAGGCCAAGGGCGGCGACAAGGAAGCCAAGGCCCTGGCCGAGATCATCGAATCGGCACTGGTCGAACTGCGCGCCGGCCGGCCCGCCCGCCGGGTCGCCTTGCGCGACGAACAGCGTCCCCTGTTCAGCCAGCTCCAACTGTTGACCGCGAAACCCGTGCTCTATGTCTGCAACGTCGAGGAATCGGCCGCGGCCACCGGCAACGCCTGGTCGGCCAAGGTGGCCGAGCGCGCGGCCGGGGAAGGTGCGGCCGTCGTCGTCATCTCCGCGGCCATCGAGGCCGAAGTGGCAGTGCTTGCGGACCCGGCCGAGAAAAACGATTTCCTCTCCACCCTCGGCCTCGAGGAGCCCGGCCTCGCCCGTGTCATCCGGGCCGGATATCGACTGCTCGATCTCGTCACCTTCTTCACCGTCGGGCCGAAGCAGGCGCGCGCCTGGACCGTGCACCGGGGTGCGAAGGCACTGGAAGCGGCCGGCGTGATCCACACGGATTTCGAGCGCGGCTTCATCCGCGCGGAGACCATCGCCTATGACGATTTCATCGCCTGCGG
>JBGPNG010000210.1:0-4574 GCA_041487395.1 Dongiaceae bacterium | reverse complement strand
TCCCAATAGAGCTCGCGGGCGCGGCGGAAGATCGGGCCGGGCTGAAGGGCGCGGTTGTCGATCCTGGTATAGGGCATCACCTTGCCGAAATTGCCGGTCGAGAAGATCTCGTCGGCGTCCAGCAGGTCCTGGTAGTCGAGACTGCGCTCGTGCACCGCAATGCCGGCCTGGCGCAGCAGCCCCATGACGCGTGCGCGCGTGATGCCGCTGAGAAAACAGCCATTGGCGGCCGGCGTATGGGCGGCCCCATCCTTGGCGATCCAAAGATTGGCTGAGGAAAACTCGGCCACATGGCCAATGGGGTCCAGCATCACCGCTTCGTCGAAGCCCTTGGATTTGGCTTCCGCGCTCGCCCGGCCGGCTTGCGCGTAGAGGCAGACCGCCTTGGCATCCGTGGGTGCCGTTTCCGGGGAGGGCCGGCGCCATTTCGACAGCGTGCAAGAGGCGCCCTTGGCGGGATCGGGCATCGGCGTCTCGACGATGGAGATGGCGATCTTGGTGCTCTGGGGGTCGGGCGCCATCCACCCGTCTTCGCCCCAGATGAAGGGCCTGAGATAGAGCGGCGTGCCCCTGGGGAATTTGGCGATGCCTTCGCGCAGTATCTCTTCGATCTCGCCCGCCGAGAGCGGCGAACTGAGACCCAGGGCGGTCGCCGAGCGTATCGTGCGCTGGCAATGACGATCGAGATCGGGCGTGACACCTTCGAAGGCGCGCGCGCCGTCGAAGATTGCCGATCCCAGCCAGGTGGCATGGGCCCAGGCGCTCAAGATCTTCGGATCGCCCGCGACCCATTTGCCGTCGACGAAATGCCAGGCGTTGTCGCATACACCATGTGCCATGACAGCGAGCTTAGCCGAGGTTTCGCCGTTGTCCAACCGAGCGTGTCGGTCTCATACGATTGATTTTCAGTCATTCCTTGGGTGAATGCACTGGCGGCGCGACGCCGTGTTCGGCCAGCAGATTGCGCAAGGCCGCGTTCTGTTCGAGCAGGCGATCGCGCTCGCGTTCGGCCCGCGCCAGGCGGGCCTGCGCCCTCGTCAGCTCGCGCCGCAGTTGCACCAGATATTTATCCTGTTCGACCATGACCCGCCTCGCACTTCGGCGAGCGATGTTAGCGCGGAAGCGGGCGGGTATTTCAAGACTTTGGAGACGATGCCTCTCCGCGGCGCCAGGCCAGCCCTTCGCGGCGCCAGATGTCGAGTTCGCCCATGGTCGCGCGGCGCGATGCGGCCAAGCGAACGACGGACAAGGCGAGGCGATCGCAACAGCGGCTGTTGGCCCGTGCAAGGGCGGTTTCGAGAGCGGTCCGGCTGCCGGCGAGCGCTACGCGGCGCAGGTGATCGGGAATCTCACCGTCGAAACGCTGTTCCAGGCGGCGATAGAGGCCATAAAAATGCACTCTTCATTGCATCATGCGGGGCGCCTCAGCGTCAAGGAATTCGTTCCTACAGTCCCGAATTATTGAACCTCATGCTGCGACAAGCTCAGCATGAGGTGATTTTTTTGCAGGATCGGTTTCACGGCCCTCATCCCGAGCCTGTCGAAGGACGAGGATGGAGCGCCGCAAGAGGCTGGGCCTCGGCCTACTGACTGACCCACAATATGCGGGCGATCCAGCGGACTTCGGCCATGTCGAGGATGCGGGTCGGATGGCGCGGGTTGATGGAGCCCAGCTCCAGCTTCTGTGCCGTCTGGCGCAGAAGCTGTTTTGCCATCACCTCGCCCTTGCGCGTCTTCACCACTACGCGATCGCCGCGGCGCAGGTCGGCGGCAGGGGAGACGACGATCTTGTCGCCGTCGCGATAGACCGGCGCCATGCTGTCGCCGCTGACCTCGAGCGCATAGGCGGCCGGATCGCGCAGATCGGGAAAGTCGATATCCTCCCAGCCGCGCCCCACCGGATACCCGGCATCGTCGAAGAACCCCGCGGCCCCTGCCTGGGCATAGCCGATGACCGGCAGGCGGCGCATCAAGCCCGCGGGCCTGTTGCCCAATAGTGCCACGAATCCGGCCATGCTCTCGCCGGTGCCCGTCAAAACCTTCGCCAAGCTCTCGGTCGTCGGCCAGCGCGATTTGCCTTCGCGCGTGGTGCGCTTGCTTTTGTTGAAGGAGGTGGCATCGAGCCCGGCGCGGCGGGCGAGGCCGGAGGCGCTGAGGCCGTGCTTCGCCGCCAGCCGGTCGATCGCCCGCCAGATCTCGGCGTGCTTCAGCATGGCGCATGTCTCGGCATTCGGCGGATGTTCCGCCCCTGCGACAGGCTTGTCACCTGGAAAAAATTCCCGCCCCTTGCTAGGGTTGCGGCACCATGGCCTTCCTTCCCGATGTCGCCGCGCGGTTGTTGCGTCTTCTACCGCCGGAGACGGCCAATCGGCTCTCCATTCGCGCTCTGGCGCTTTGGCCCCGGTCCACGGGAAGCGATGCCTCGCTGGACGATCCGATTCTGGCAACCCGCGTTTTCGGCCTCGATTTCCCGAACCCCCTCGGGCTTGCCGCGGGCTATGACAAGAGCGCCGAAGTCTTCGGCCCGGCTTTGCGCCTGGGCTTCGGTTTCGTGGAGGTCGGCAGCCTCACGCCGCTTCCACAGGAAGGCAATCCCAAGCCGCGCCTCTTTCGCCTGGCCCGCGACGAGGCGGTCATCAACCGCATGGGATTCAACAACGATGGGCTGGCGGCGGCCCGTGCCCGATTGGCGCGGCGATCGAGCGGTGCTGCTCGCGGTATCGTCGGGGCCAATCTCGGCAAGAACAAGGACAGCGCCGATGCCGCCGCGGATTATGCCGCCGGTGTCGCGGCCCTGGCGCCGCTCGCCGACTATCTGGTGATCAATGTTTCCTCGCCCAACACGGCGGGATTGCGCGCGCTGCAGGGTCGCGCCGCCCTGGAAACGCTGCTCGCGGCGGTGCGTGGCGCGCGCAGTGGCGAGCGACCGCCGCTGCTGCTGAAGATCGCGCCGGACCTGAGCGAGGCCGACAAACAGGATATTGCCCAGGTGGCGCTGGCCGGCGGCCTCGACGGCCTTATCGTCAGCAATACCACAATCGCCCGCCCGCCCGGTCTGCACGGCGCGGCCCGCAACGAGACCGGCGGGCTCAGCGGCCGGCCACTGTTTCAGCCCTCCACGGCCGTGCTGGGCGACATGTACCGTCTGACTGGGGGCAAGCTGCCGCTCATCGGCGTCGGTGGGATTTTCAGCGGCGATGACGCCTATGCCAAGATCCGGGCCGGCGCCTCGCTGCTGCAGCTCTATACCGCGTTGATCTATGGCGGGCCCGGCCTCGTACAAAAGATCAAGACCGATCTTGCCCGGCGCCTGCGGGCGGATGGCTTTTCCAATCTCGGCGAGGCCGTCGGAGCCGATCATCGAGGCAATAACCCATGAGCATTGCCATCCTGCCCGGCATTTCACCCATCGTTTCGCGCTATGACGGCTTCATCCTCGATCTCTGGGGCGTGCTCCACGACGGCGAGCGGCCCTCGCCGGGGGCGGTCGAGGCGCTTCGCCGCTTGCGCGATGCGGGCAAGCGCATCGTTGTGCTTTCCAATGCACCGCGCCGGGCAGCGGCCGTCATTCATCGCATCGGTGAAATCGGTATCGGCCGCGGGCTCTACGACGATCTGCTGTCCTCGGGCGAGGCAGCCTGGCGTTGGTTGAAGGAAGGCAGGCATGGCTGGAAGCGCCTTTACCCCATGATGGCGGCGCGCGATCGCAGCATGCTGGATAATCTCGATCTCGAGGAGGTGGCGAGGATCGAAACCGCGGATTTCATTCTCAACACCGGGGTCGAAAGCGCCAACGACAGGGTGGAGGATTTCGAGGAAGCCATGGCCGCCGGTGCCAAGCGCTGCTTGCCGATGGTGTGCGCCAATCCCGATCTGATCGTCATGCATCGCGGCAAGGCGGAAATCTGCGCCGGTGCGCTCGCCCGGCGCTATGAGGAAATGGGCGGCAAAGTGCATTATTTCGGCAAACCCCACGCGCCCATCTATCGCGATTGCTTGGCGCTTCTTGGCATTGCCGAGAAGAAGCGCATTCTTGCCGTCGGCGATTCCCTGCGCACCGACATTGCCGGGGCCAATGCGGCCGGAATCGACGGCTTGCTGGTGCTGGGCGGCATCCACAAGGACGAGCTCGCCGGCGGCGATCTCGATGCCGCGGCCCGGCGCCAAGGTGCAATCCCCACCGCCGCCGTACGCGGCTTTCACTGGTAGATCGCGATGCGCTACGATGACACGGGAACGAGCGGGGAGCGGGGCAAGTGCGAAGGGCGGGCCTGATGGGCAAGGCGAAAAGCCGAAGCTGGACTTGGCATTTCGATCGGTCGGCAAGCGATATGTGGCCGATCCTGGCCGATACCGCCCGCTACAACGAGGCGGCCAAGCTGCCGCGCCATCAGATCGAGGAAATACCCCAGTCTGACGGTTCGGTTCTCTATATCGGCCGGGCCCAGATCGGTCCGGTCAAGCTCCAATGGAGAGAGAAGCCGGTCAATTGGATCTCCGGCCAATGGTTCGAGCATTGCCGCTATTTCACCCGCGGGCCGCTCGAATTCCTTTGCGCCAGTTTGCAGATGACG
>JBGPNG010000209.1:0-4587 GCA_041487395.1 Dongiaceae bacterium | reverse complement strand
TCGGTCTCGCCCGGCCGGCGATCATCTTCGGCTGCGCGGCGATGTTGATCACCTATATGTTGACGTTTTACGGGATCCCGATGTCGATGCGCAGCTACCACGACATTCAGCAGAATGTGGCCGGCAGCATCGCCGGCGTTCTGGTCGAAGCCGGCGTCTTCACCGATGTCGCGCCCGGGATCACGTTCTTCGCCCACAGCCGCGACCGCAGCGGCGCGCTCTCCGGAATCATCGTCGAGGATTCCCGCGACAGGAGACGCCCGGTGATCTACACCGCCGAGCGGGGTGCGATCGTGCCAAGCGCCGAAGGGCCCCGTGCCTTTCTCGAGAAAGGCACCTATCAGGAGACCAATGCCAAGACCGGGCAGGTTTCCGTGTTGTATTTCGACCATACGATGGTGGGACTCGGGGTCTTCCTCGGTCGCTACCAGGGTCCGCGCAACCGGGGCACTGACGAACTCTATATGGGCGAGTTGTTGTCCGCCATAAACGCCAGCACCGATGCCAATATCCGGGGGCAATTGATGCTGGAGACACACCGCCGGCTCAGCGACCCGCTTTATTGCCTCGCCATGGCCATGATCGCCGCCGCCTGCCTGCTCACCAGCGGATTGCCTCGCAACGGGCAGAACCTGCAAATGCTGGGGGCCGCCGGCCTCGCCGGCATTCTGTTGGCTCTCTCGTTCGTTCTACGCAGTTTGACCGAGCGATCGGCCTCGCTGACGCCGCTTGTCTACGTCCTGCCGATCGCGACGATCGCGCTTGCCCTCTGGCCTCTCACGCTCAATCGCGTGCCCTGGCGATTGCGCGCCAAATGAGAGCCGCTCTTTCGCCGACTCTGACGCTCTACATCGGTGGCCGCTTTCTTGCCTGGGTCATCGGCGTATCGTTCGTCCTCTCGATCATCATCCTGCTCGCCGATTCGATCGAATTGCTCCGGCGGGCCACGGAGTATCCGGAAGCAACGCTTGGAGTCATAACCCTGATGGCGCTCTTCAAACTGCCGCAGACGGCGCAGGAGGTGATGCCGTTCGGCTTGCTCGCCGCCACGCTTGGCTGTTTGACCCAGCTTTCACGAACCAGCGAACTCATCATCGTTCGCGCCGCCGGCGCCTCGATCTGGCAGGTCCTGACGCCCGCGCTCATCCTCGGATTGGCGATCGGGCTGCTGCGCATCGGCGCCTTCGATCCATTGTCGTCGGCGGCAACCGAGCGTTTCGAGCGCATGGAAACCCGCTATCTCGGCGGCGGCGATCCGCTGGTCATGGCCGGCCCGTCGGGGATCTGGCTGCGACAGGCGACGAACAAGGACAGTTATGTTTTGCACGCCCGCAACATGGCCGCCAACCGCCCCATCTTCAGCGAGGTGACGCTGCTGATCTTCTCCTCCACCGATGAATTCCTCCAGCGGATCGACGCGAATATGGCCGAACTCAAGGATTCGGCCTGGGTATTGAAGCAGGTCGAGATCATCCAGCCCAACAAGCCGCAACAGCGAGCCGCCGCGGTGACCGTGCCCGCCAAGCTGACTTTCGATCAACTGCTTGAAAGCTTTGCCTCGGCACGGACCGTACCTTTCTGGCAGCTTCCGAACTTCATTTCGGTGCTCGAAGCCTCGGGCCTGCCTTCGCGCGCCCATCGGCTCAAATTCCAGCGTCTGCTGGCGATGCCGCTGCTTTTCGTCGGCATCATACTCCTGGCAACCTCTTTTGCTCTCAGGCTGCCACGATTCGGCGGTCTGCCGCTTGCGATCGGGGCTGGTGCAATGTCGGGATTCCTGCTCTATTTCCTATCGAGTCTGGCGGCTGCATTAGGGCTCAGTTCCAGCATGCCACTGGCACTTGCCGCATGGGGGCCGGCGTTTATCACGGCTATTCTAGGCATCTCGCTTTTGCTCTATGTCGAGGACGGTTGACGCGTGCGAGAAAAGTGGCTCAGGGGCTGGATTCTCGCCGTCGCGTTTTGTTGGGCCCCGGCTTGTCTTGCCCAAGATGCGACATCGGGCAAATCTCCCGTCCTCATCACCGCCGACCAGGTGACCTACGACCGCGATCTTGGCATCGTCGTTGCCAGCGGGCATGTCGAGGTATCTCAGGAAGACCGCGTGTTGAAGGCCGACACGCTAACCTATAACGAGCGACAGAAAACCGTGAGCGCAAGCGGGAACGTGGCCCTGCTCGACAACACGGGCAACATCGCGTTTGCCGACTATATGGAACTCAGCCAAGACCTGAAGAACGGCGTCATTCAGAACATCCGCCTGCTGCTTGCCGACAAATCGCGCATGGCCGCCGCTTCGGGCAAGCGCGTGGGAACGATCGACGAACTGGACAAGGCGCTCTATTCGCCCTGCAAGCCTTGTGCCGCTAATCCGCTGCGGCCGCCGATCTGGCAATTGAAAGCCGACCGTGTCGTGCACGACAACGTCGAGCACACCATCGTCTATCACAATGCCTGGATGGAGATCTTCGGGCTGCCGGTATTCTATACGCCGTATTTTTCGCACCCCGACCCCAGCGTCAAGCGCAAGAGCGGATTTCTGCTGCCGGCATTCGGCAGCTCGGACCAGATCGGCATCCGCTTTCAGCTGCCTTACTATTGGGTCACCGGGCCGGACAGCGACCTGACGCTCAATCCGATCATCACGACGAAGAGCAATCCGGTGATGGCCGGCGAATACCGACAGCGCTTCGTCAACGGTCAGATCGACGTCAACGCCAGCGCCACGGTGAACGATCGCACGACGACCGTGAACGGCGTCACGACCACGGATGAAAATCAGTTCCGCGGGCATGTTTTCACCACGGGCCTGGTCGACCTGACCGACAACTGGCGCGCGGGCTTCGATATCAACCGATCGACCGACAAGGATTATCTGCGGCTCTACGACTTTCCCAACAATTTCGACCGGACGCTGGACAGCATGGTCTATGTCGAAGGTTTCGACGGGCGCAGCTATGCCTCCGCCCGGGCTTGGGCCTTCCAGGGCCTGCGCGACGAGGACAACAATGATCAATCCCCGATCGTGGCGCCGCTCATCAACTACAGCTTGGTCAGCGAACCGGGAATGGGTGGTTCATATTGGACTATCGATGCCAATGCCATGGCGCTGAGCCGCGTCGAGGGCCGCGACAGCCGTCGGCTGGTGGGCAAGGTCAGCTGGACGTTGCCCTATACCGCGCCCGCAGGGGATATTTACAAGCTGACGGCCTCGATGCGCGCCGACGGGTACTGGGCCGATGGGGTCGATCCGGCCTCGAACGACCCGGCGCCCACCGGCAATACCCAAAGCGGCTTTACCGGGCGCCTCTTCCCGCAATTGGCCTTCGATTGGCGTTATCCATTCACCCGTCGCTCGCCCGGCATAAGCCAAGTGTTCGAGCCGATTTTTTCCGCCGTCGTCTCGCCCGACGGCGGCAATAGCGGCTTGATCCCGAATGAGGACAGCCTCGACTTTCAGTTCGATGAAACCAATTTGTTCGCGGCCGATCGCTTCACCGGCCTCGATCTCGTCGACAACGGTCAGCGCGTCAGCTACGGCTTCAAATACTCGATCTACGGCGACGGCGGGGGCCATAGCAGCCTGCTGCTGGGCCAAAGCTATCAGTTCAACGACAACAACGCCTTTACGGCCAACGCCGGGCAGACGAGCCAGCTGAGCGACATTGTCGGTGCGCTCGAGGTGTCGCCGAACAGCTTCTTCGACATGATCTATCGCTTCCAGCTCCAGCCCACGCCGCTCAATTTCCTGCGCCAGGAACTGGGCCTGAAGGTCGGCACGCCGCGATTCAACTTCAGTATCGATTACGCCTTCCTCGACGGATCGATCAACGATGGCTCGACGCTCGGCAAGCAACAGGAACTCACCGCCAGCGCGAATGCGAAAATCGATGAAAATTGGTCGCTCTTCGCCAAGGCGCGGCGCGATTTGGAGAACGACAACACGCTGGAATACGGTGGCGGCATTATGTTTCAAAACGAGTGCATCACCCTCCAGGCGATCGGTCTCAGAAGCAACTATTCGACCGAAGAAATCACACCCGATACCAAATTCCTCCTGATCATCGGTTTCAAGAATCTGGGCAATTACAACTTTGCGCTCTGACCCTGTTGCCGGACGGCGCTTGGTCCTATAGTACGGCGCTTCAACTCATCAGGAGCGCTCACCACCGTGCGCCGAGCCTTTCTTCTCGTTCTTGCCCTGCTGGCCGCACTCGGCACGGCCGCGCCATCGCCGCGGGCCCAGGATAGCCTCCAGATCATCGCCGTCGTGAACGATGAGGCGATTTCCAAGCTCGACCTGCTGGTTCGCTTGCAGCTGGTCATGCATGCGACCGGCCTCAAGGACTCGCCGGAGGTTCGCGCTCGTTTGGCCCCACAGATCCTTCGAGCGCTCATCGATGAAAAATTGAAACGGGCCGAAGCCTTCCGACTCGGCGTCAAGGCGTCGCGAGCGGAAGTGGAACAGGCGCTCACCCGGATCGCCCAGCAGAACGGCATGACCACCGATCAATTCGAAGCGGCCATGCCCAAGGACCACGAACTTCCCCCCCGCATCAACGAATAAACCGACAACGACAACGAGGG
>JBGPNG010000208.1:0-4592 GCA_041487395.1 Dongiaceae bacterium | reverse complement strand
GTCTTATAGCCCATCGCCACGGAGGACGCCATAAACACCCGCAGCTATCGCGATGCGGGCGTCGACATCGACGCCGGCACGGCGTTGGTCGAGGCCATCAAGCCGTTGGCCGCGGGCACGGCCCGGACCGGCACCTCGGCGGGGCTCGGCGGGTTCGGAGCGCTGTTCGATCTCAAGGCTGCGGGATACCGCGATCCAATCCTGGTTTCCACGACCGATGGCGTGGGCACGAAGCTGAAGGTGGCGATTGCCGCCGACAGGCACGATACCGTGGGCATCGACTTGGTTGCCATGTGCGTCAACGACCTTGTCGTCCAGGGCGCCGAGCCGCTGTTCTTTTTGGATTATTTCGCTACCGGCAAGCTGGACGTCGGCGCCGGCCGGGCTATCGTTGCGGGCATCGTCGAGGGCTGCCGGCAAGCCGGATGCGCGCTGGTCGGCGGCGAGACGGCCGAGATGCCCGGCATGTATGCCGCCGGCGACTACGATCTCGCGGGTTTCGCAGTCGGCGCGGTCGAGCGCGATCAAATCATCGACGGCAGCCGGGTGGCGGCGGGCGATGTCATCCTCGGCCTCGCCTCCGCCGGCGTTCATTCCAACGGCTTCTCGCTGGTCCGCAAGATAGTCGAGGCTGCGGGCCTCTCCTATGGCGACCCTGCCCCATTCGACCGCAGCCGCCCCCTGGGCGAAGCGCTGCTTATCCCGACGCGGATCTACGTGAAAAGTTGCCTTGCCGCGGCCCGCGGCGGGCAAGTGAAGGCATTGGCCCACATTACAGGCGGCGGGCTTTTCGAGAACATTCCTCGCGTGCTGCCGGAGGGCCTGGCCGCCGAAATCGATGCTCGGCGATGGCCGTTGCCGCCTGTCTTCGCCTGGCTGTCGCGCGCCGGCGGCGTGGCCGATGCCGAAATGGCCCGCACGTTCAACTGTGGGATCGGCATGGTGCTGGTTGTGGCACCCGACCAAGCGGCCGCTGTCGGCGCCGAATTGGCCGCGGCCGGCGAAAAGCTGTTCGACATCGGCCGCATCGTCGCCCGGCGCCCGGGCATGGCCGGCGCCTCGGTCGAAGGCATGGCCGCCGCATGGAACGCCTGAAGCTCGGCATACTGATTTCCGGCCACGGCAGCAACATGCAGAAACTTCTCGCCGCCTGTCGGCGCGGCGAGATCGCGGCCGATGTGCGTCTCGTGCTCGCCAACCGGGCAGATGCCGCTGGGCTTGCCCATGCGGATGCTGCCCGCGTGCCGACGAAACTGGTGCTCCACGGCGACTATCCGGACCGGGGCGCTTTCGACCAGGCAATGGACGCGGCCCTGCGCGCTGCCGGCGTCGATTTCGTCTGTCTTGCCGGATTTATGCGCCTGCTGACCGCCGAATTCATCGCCGCCTGGCGCGATCGGCTGATCAACATCCACCCTTCATTGCTGCCGGCATTTCCGGGCCTGGATACTCACGCGCGCGCGCTCGCTGCCGGGGTCAAGCTCGCCGGCTGCACGGTGCACTATGTGCGCTTCGCAACCGATAGCGGACCCGTCATCGCCCAAGCCGCCGTCCCTGTGCTGCCCGATGACGACGAAACGAGCCTCGCCGCCCGCGTGCTGGCAGCCGAGCATCGCCTCTATCCCCTTGCGCTGAAGCTGATCGCCGATGGCCGGGTGCGAGTGGAAGGCGAGCGAGCCATCGTCGCGCAGGCGGCTGCGAGCGGTTCGGCGCTGCTCAACCCACCCGATCGATAACGGTCAGTTCAATCGCCGGTGGTGAAGTGCCGGCGGATTGACCCTGTCGCTGGGCTACGCTAAATGCCTTGCGAGGCGCGGGGCGCGCGCAAGCAGCGGAGTTGAACGATGGCAACCGAAGACCAGATGCTCGCCGAGCATCAGCAAATGTGGAATAATTTCTGCAAGATAATCACCGCAGCCATCATCGGCGTCGTGGTGGTTCTCGGCGGAATGGGCCTGTTTCTGCTCTAGCAGGCGATCAGCCGACGATTTCGCTGCCCGCGAAGAAGAAGGCGATCTCATTCGCCGCGTTCTCCACCGAATCCGAACCGTGGACCGAATTGGCCTCGATCGATTGGGCAAGATCGCGCCGGATCGTGCCGGCAGCCGCCTTGGCGGGGTCCGTCGCCCCCATGACTTCGCGATTGCGGGCAACCGCGTTGTCGCCTTCCAGAACCTGGACCACGACCGGGCCGCTGGTCATGTATTTGCAGAGGTCCTTGTAGAACGGCCTTGCCTTGTGGACCTCATAGAATTTTTCGGCCTGGGCCGGCGACAGCCGGAGGCGCTTCTGGCCTATGATGCGCAAACCCGCCTTCTCCAGCCGGGCATTGATTTCGCCGGTCAGATTGCGCCGGGTCGCATCCGGCTTGATGATCGACAAAGTCCGTTCGATGGCCATGCGGTTCGCTCCTGCTCGCGGAAAATCGCGGCCTTCATATACGCCGGCGCGATTGCCGGCAATCCCGTTTCGCCAAGCCGGGGTGACGGGCTACCCATGCGCATGCTAAGACGCCGCCGCCATGTTGCAGATCAAGGATTTAACCTATCGGATCGCCGGCCGGACCTTGCTGGACGGCATCAGCCTTACCTTGCCCGCCGGCCACCATGCCGGCCTCATCGGGCGTAACGGCACCGGCAAATCGACCCTGCTGAAGTTGATCGCCGGCAGCTTGCAGAACGACGGCGGCGAAATCCGAATGCCGGCGAATACCCGCATCGGCATGCTGGCCCAGGAGGCGCCCGACGGGCCCGAGAGCCTGCTCGAAACGGTTCTGGCCGCCGACAAGGAGCGCGCCCGCCTGCTCGCCGAGGCCGAGATTGCCCACGATCCCATCGAATTGGCGAGATCCACGCCCGGCTCGGCGACATCGAGGCCCATCGCGCCCCCGCTCGCGCCGCCGCGATACTGGCGGGACTCGGCTTCGACGCGGCCCAGCAGGCCCGCCCCTGCCGGGATTTCTCCGGCGGGTGGCGCATGCGGGTAGCGCTGGCCGCCGTGCTGTTCGCCGAACCGGACCTGCTGCTGCTCGATGAGCCCACAAACCATCTCGATCTCGAGGCGACACTCTGGCTCGAAAATTTCCTCAACAATTTTCCGCGCAGCTTGCTGCTCGTCTCGCACGATCGCAATCTGCTGAACAAGGTCGTCGACAAGATCGCTCATCTCGAGGAGCGCAAGCTGACGCTCTATACCGGCGGCTACGATCGATTCGAACAGACCCGCGCCCTGCGTCTGGCCCGGATCGCCGCGGCCGCCGCCAAGCAGTCGGCCCAGCGCAAGCATATGCAGGCCTTCGTCGATCGCTTCCGCTACAAGGCAAGCAAGGCGCGCCAGGCCCAGAGCCGCCTGAAGGCACTGGCCAGGATGCAGCCCATCGTGGCGGTCAGCGAACGGGCGACGGAGACGTTCGATTTCCCGACGCCGGAGGCGTTGGCGCCGCCGTTGATCGTCCTCGATGAAGTCGAGGTCGGCTATGAGGCGCAGAAGCCGGTGCTGCGCAGGCTCGATCTGCGCCTCGACATGGACGATCGAATTGCGCTACTCGGTGCCAACGGCAATGGCAAGTCGACCATGGTGAAGCTGCTGGCCGGACGTCTGGCGCCCATGGCGGGATCGATGCGGCGTTCGCCGAAGCTGAAAATCGGCTATTTTGCTCAGCATCAGCAGGACGAACTCGACCTGACGGCGACCCCGCTTCAGCTCATGCAGCGCCTGCGCCCGCTCGGCAACGATGAGCCCCGGCGCGCCCATCTCGCACGATTCGGGATCGGCGTCGGCAAGGCAGATACCCGGGTCGGCGAGCTTTCCGGCGGAGAAAAGGCACGCCTGCTGTTCGCGCTGATGACTCGCGACGCACCCCATGTGCTGTTGCTCGACGAACCGACCAACCATCTCGACGTCGACGCCCGCGAGGCGCTGGTCCAGGCGCTGAACGACTACCCCGGCGCCGTCGTGCTGGTCAGTCACGATCCCCACCTGATCGAGCTCACCGCCGATCGGCTATGGCTGGTGGCCGGGGGGCGCTGCCAGGCCTATGACGGCGATCTTGACGATTATCGGCGCCTGCTTCTCGACCAAAGACGCGAGCGCGGCCGCGAAAAGGGGACCGAGCGCCTTGAATCGACCAGCCGCAAGGAAAAGCGCCGCGCGGCGGCCGAGACGCGGGTGGCCACGGCCCATCTGCGCAAGGCCGCCGAGGCCGCAGAGCGCCGAATGCGCAGCCTCGAAGCGCGCCGTGCCGTGCTCGAAAAACGTCTCGCCGAACCCGCGGTCTACGGCGGGTCGACGCGCGAGCTGATGGAGTTGCAGCTCGAGTTCGGCAAAGTCAAAAAACGGATCGCCGCCGCCGAAGAAGAGTGGCTGGCCGCCCAGGGCGCGCTCGAATCCGGCAGCGCGGAGGCCGCCAGCGCCGGCTGACCGATATTACGCGCTCGCCTTCTGCTCCCAGGCGCCGCTGTCGTTTTGCTGATAGTAACTGAGGGTGTGACCGGCGCTCTTGTAGACTGCCCAACGCCGGCGCGCCGCCGCGACCGCCTGATCGTCCGCCCCATCGAACAGCTCGATGCAGAGGCGATAAGCGGAAATATCGG
>JBGPNG010000207.1:0-4609 GCA_041487395.1 Dongiaceae bacterium | reverse complement strand
CCGCCGATAGCCTGCCCAATCTGATCGCGCTCGATGCGGAGGTCGAACTCGCCTCGCTGGATGGCCGACGGCAAATGCCGGTCGCCGATTTCATCACCGGCAACCGCCGCACCCGACGGCGGGCGGACGAACTCGTGACGGCGCTGCTCGTACCGCGTTCGCTGGCCCAGGCGCGCAGCAGTTTCCTCAAGCTTGGCGCGCGGAAATATCTGATCATCTCCATCGTCATGATCGCGGCCGTCCTCGAGATCGAGGAGCAACAGGTTGCCCGCGCCCGCATCGCCGTCGGCGCTTGTTCGGAAATCGCCCGACGTCTGCCAGGCCTGGAAGCGGAGCTGACGGGCCGCCCACTGGCAAAATCGCTCGGTGCCGTCGCGAAGCCGGAGCATCTTGCGCATTTGGCGCCTATTGACGATGTCCGCGCGACAGCTGCCTACCGCCGACAGGCGGCGCTCGTGCTGTTGCGCCGTACGCTGGATAGGCTGGGCGCATCGACATGATCCAATTCCGCGTCAACGGCAGCCAAGTGTCCGTCGGTGCGCCGCCGATCCAACGGTTGGCCGACATCTTGCGCGAAGACCTCGGGCTGACCGGCACCAAGATCGGCTGCAATGCGGGCGATTGCGGTGCCTGCACCGTGCTGCTCGACGGCGAGCAAGTCTGTGCCTGTCTTGTCCCGCTCGGCCAGGTGGACGGCCGCGAGGTGACGACGGCCGAGGGGTTGGCCCGCGATGGGGTAATGAACGATTTGCAAAACGCCTTTCAACGACATGGCGCGGCGCAGTGCGGCATCTGCATGCCGGGCATGCTGATGGCCTCGGTCAGTCTCTTACGGCGCAATCGACAGCCAAGCCAAGCGGATGTCGAGGAGGCGCTGGGTGGCGTGCTATGCCGCTGTACCGGTTATCGCAAGATCGTCGAGGCTGTGCTGGATTTGGATTCGGTTACGGCCGTCCCGCCGGCGGCGGCCGGTGCGGCCGTGGGAGCGCGCCTGGCGAAGCTGGACGGCATGGCCAAGCTGACGGGGAGCGAGAAATTCGGCGCCGATGGGTTTCCCGGTGATTGCCTTTGGTTGCGCGTGGTCCGTTCGCCCCATGCGAGTGCCACTTTCACCCTCGGTTCCTTCGCTGAATTGAAGCGTCGATACAAAGGATTGGCCCTCGTTCTGACGGCAGCGGACGTGCCTCATAACGGCTACGGCATCTATCCGGATATCAAGGACCAGCCGGTATTGGCCGATGGCAGGGTGCGCTATCGCGGCGACGCCGTGATCGCGCTTGTCGGCGAAAAGGCGGCCATCGAAGACATTGCGGACGACGAGCTGCCCATTGAATGGAGCCCCCGTCCGCCGGTTCTCGAGCCTGAAGCAGCACTCGCGCCGGGTGCGCCGGTGCTGCACGATTTCCGCCCGGACAACGTGTTGATCCATGGGTTCCTGAAAAAAGGCGATATCGCGGCCGGATTTGCATCGGGCAAGGCGATCGCCAGCGGCAGCTTCGAGACCGCCTTCGTCGAACATGCCTATATCGAGCCCGAAGCGGGCTATGCCCGGCGGGTGGGCGAGCGCATCGAAGTCTTTGCCAGCACCCAGACCCCCTACATGGATCGCGACGAGATCGCGCTCATCATGGGTTTCGAGCCATCGCGCATCCGAATCATTCCTTCGGCTTGCGGCGGCGGTTTCGGCGGCAAGCTCGATCTGTCCTTGCAGCCGCTGATCGCGCTCGCTGCTTGGAAGCTGAATTGCCCAGTGCGGTGCACCTACAGCCGACCCGAATCCATGCGGGCGACGACCAAGCGCCATCCCGCCAGAATCCGCGCGCGCGCCGCTTGCGACGGAGCGGGCAAGCTGCTGGCGGTGGAATTCCACGGCGATTTCAATACCGGGGCCTATGCATCCTGGGGGCCAACGGTGGCCAATCGCGTGCCCATTCACGCGACAGGGCCTTATGCCGTGCCTCATGTCTTGGCGCGCACACGCGCCATCTATACTAATTGCCCACCGGCCGGCGCCTTCCGCGGCTTCGGCGTGCCCCAGGCCGCCATCGCCCATGAGGCGCTGATGGACGATCTCGCGACCCGAATCGGCCTCGATCCGTTGGAGTTCCGGCATCTGAATGCAATCAGGGCAGGGGACGAGACGGCGACGGGCCAGCGCCTGCATGCAAGCGCCGGGCTTGCCCAATGCCTGGATGCCTTGCGCCCCCATTGGCGTGAGGCGCGCTCGGCGGCCGAGCAGGCGAACCATAGGTCCATATGGCGCCGGGGCGTGGGTATCGGCTGCATGTGGTACGGCATCGGCAATACCTCCATGTCCAACCCCTCAGCGATGCGCATCGGCCTTGGCGCGGACGGCCGCCTGACGCTCTACAACGGCGCCGTCGACATCGGCCAGGGCTCCAACACGATCATGGCGCAGATCTGCGCCGATGCGTTGAGGGTGCCGGTATCGGCCATCCGTATCGTCATGGGCGACACGGATCGAACCCTCGATGCGGGCAAAACCTCGGCGTCGCGCCAAGCCTTCGTTTCCGGTAATGCCGCCAAGGCGGCGGGGGAGGATCTGCGCCGCAAGCTCTTGCGACTTGCCAATGTCGGCGAGAGCGCCGTCATCGAGTTGGGCGCGGGCGAGGTGGTCTTTCGCGACGGCGGTCGTTCGCAGGCCATCGATCTATCGAAACTGACGCCCTCGGGCCCCGAGGGGGATGTTTTGGTGGGCGAGGGGCGCTTCGATCCGCCCACGACCGCCCTCGACGAGGATGGTCAGGGTGTACCTTATGCCACTTATGGCTTTGGCGCGCAGATGGCGGCGGTCGATGTCGATATGGAACTCGGTATCGTGAAAGTCAGACGCATCGTGGCCGCCCATGACGTGGGCCGGGCGATCAATCCGACCCAGGTGGAGGGCCAGATCCATGGCGGCATCGCCCAGGGTTTGGGTTTGGCGTTGATGGAAGAATATTTGCCCGGCCGCAGCGAGAATTTGCACGACTATCTGATCCCCACCATCGGCGACATGCCGGAGATCGAGGTGATTATCGTCGAAGATCGCGAGCCGTTGGGTCCCTATGGCGCCAAGGGCATCGGCGAGCCGGCGCTGGTGCCGACGGCGCCGGCGATCCTGGGCGCCATCCATCACGCCACGGGCGTGCGCATTACGCGCGTGCCGGCAACGCCTGATCGCGTTTTGGCGGCGCTGGGCCGCATGGCGGCGCAATGAGATGACCGAGGAACGGGAAAAAGACGCGAAAGAAGGGATCATCGTCTGCGATGCCTGTCCCGTGCTCTGTCGCATCCGACCGGGGCGATTGGGCGCTTGCGACCGCTATGGCAATGTCGATGGCACGCTGACCCGCATGGATCCCCTCGTCATCGCCTCGCGCACCGCGGCAAGGCAGGGGAGCATGGTGCCGTTCCTGGGTGCCGGTGAATGGAGCGGCGCGCTGCTGCCGTCCGGCGAGAACTTCGTCACCGGTATCGGCGCCGGCACGACCTATCCGGACTACAAGCCCGCCCCCTTCATCGTGTCGAGCCGTCATCGGGACGTCGACATGGTAACGGTCGTGACCGAGGGCATCTTCAGCTACTGCGGCGTGAAACTGAAAATCGATACCGACCGCTTCATCGGGCCCGAACAGGCCGCCGTTCGCGCGCAAGGCGAGCAGGTCGGCCATGTGACCACGGCCGAATATGGTTCGCAGATGCTGGCGCTGGGCGGCGTGCGCCATTTGACCGGGGGCAGCAAGAAGGAAGGCGTCGTCACCTGCGAAACGATGCTAGCCCTATGCAACAAGGCGGCCGTCGAATTGACGATCGATGGCGGCGCCAAACTGACCGTCCAGGCCGACAAAGCCCCGATCATCAATGGTGAGGCGGAAATGCGCATGCGGGTCGGCTGCGGTTCGGCCACCATCGGCATTTTCGCCAAGCAGTGGCATGGCCATGTGGATGAAGTCATCGTCGTCGACGACCACATCACCGGGGTGCTGACCGAGCATCAAGCCGGGCGATTTCTCGAGATGAAGCCGGCCGGCATTCGGGTGCGCGGCCGCAAATCGACGCCGGGCCGAAGGCTTCGATGACGAGATCGATAGGCCCATGATTGAAATGCGGGCGACCGTCCGGCAGCAGGGCGCGCTGGGGGCTCATCCCTGCGAGCCGGGCTCCAGCGGCCAGGGATGATCGCCACGCCAGCCGGTCAATTGGAGCGTGCCGCGGCCGACGACGGCCTCCAGCGGGCGCACCGACTCCATATGGCCGCCGAGCGCGCGATAGTCCTCGAGCCGCATGGTGAACTCGATGGGCCCGACGATTGCGGGCGTGGGCACATAACCGA
Source organism: Dongiaceae bacterium (assembly GCA_041487395.1). GTDB lineage: Bacteria > Pseudomonadota > Alphaproteobacteria > Dongiales > Dongiaceae > DASXQK01. The sequence goes on along the minus strand of JBGPNG010000207.1, from coordinate 273 downwards.
AGGCATTGTCCGGCATAGCCGATACGTCGACCAAATAGGTGATCCCGCCGCCGGGCCAGATGAACACCGGAGCGCCGCCCGAGGTGACCCGCACCAGGGCTTCGCGAACCGAGCGGGTCAAACGGATGGGATTCTCGGTCACGCCCGCGCGCAAACTGCCGCCCGCCCCGGCCATGAACAGCACGGTCGTCAGCGCCGGTTCGCAATTTTCACCGATGCGTTCGACCACCTTGCGGATCGGGGCCGGCATCTCCGCCGGCATGGGTTTCAATT
>JBGPNG010000206.1:0-4609 GCA_041487395.1 Dongiaceae bacterium | reverse complement strand
GAGCGGCGGTCATGTCGTCATCGAAAGCAAGCTCGGCGAAGGCACGACCTTCGGCATCTTTCTTCCAAGATATGCCGAAAGTGAGGCAGCGGCGGCGGCCCGGCGCGAGGGGGTGGAGGAGACGGCCCGCGATCTGACGGGTGCCGGAACCATTCTGCTGGTGGAGGACGAGGATGCGGTGCGCCTCTTCAGCGCGCGCGCCCTTCGCAACAAGGGGTACAAGGTCATCGAAGCGCGCAGCGGCGAGGCCGCCCTCGATATCATGGGCCAGAACAGCGAACCCATCGATCTGCTCGTCACCGATGTCGTGATGCCTGAGATGGACGGCCCCGCGCTCGTCGAGGAAGCCCGGTTGCGGCGTCCGGATATGAAGGTGATTTTCATTTCCGGTTACGCCGAAAGCGCCTTTCGCCAGCAGGCCAGCGACGGCACGATGCTGCACTTCCTGGCCAAGCCCTTCAGCCTCAAACAGCTGGCGACGAAGGTCAAAGACGTGCTGGAAGAAACGAGCTGAGTTTCCGGCGGATGGCCCAGCGCCCCCGAGTCAGACTTAAAGTTGAATGGCTAAGCATAGCATTATCGTCATAAGGATATTGATGTTTCCGGACAGGACCTCTTTCGTTCCATTTTTGATCTCTTTTTTGTCTTGCCATATAGGAACAAAAGAGGTACATCCACGCCATTGCACAGAACCCATCCTATATGGAATAAGGGAGACCACAGATGTCGCAGCCGGCACTGAAAGTGATCGAGAGAGAGGGCATGGATAAGTCGAAAGCATTGGAGGCCGCTCTCGGCCAGATCGAGCGGGCATTCGGCAAGGGCTCGATCATGCGTCTCGGCCAGAACGAGAGCGCTGTCGAGATCGAAGCGATTTCGACCGGCTCTCTTGGTCTCGATATCGCACTCGGCATCGGCGGGCTGCCGCGCGGGCGGGTGGCGGAGATTTATGGTTCGGAAAGCTCAGGCAAGACGACGCTGGCGCTCCATGTGGTGGCCGAGGCACAGAGGCAGGGCGGAACATGCGCCTTCATCGACGCCGAACATGCCATGGACCCCGGCTACGCCGGCAAGCTCGGCGTCAATGTCGAGGAATTGCTGATCGCCCAGCCCGATACGGGCGAACAGGCCCTTGAGATCGCCGACACGCTGGTTCGCTCCGGTGCCGTCGACGTGCTCGTCATCGACAGTGTCGCGGCCCTGGTGCCGAGGGCCGAGCTCGAAGGCGAAATGGGCGATTCCCATGTCGGATTGCACGCCCGGCTGATGAGTCAAGCGTTGCGCAAGCTGACCGGCTCGATTTCGCGTTCGCGCTGCCTGATCATTTTCATCAACCAGATCCGTATGAAAATCGGCGTCATGTTCTGCAATCCGGAGACGACGACCGGGGGCAATGCGCTGAAATTCTATGCCTCGGTTCGTCTCGATATCCGCCGGATCGGCTCGATCAAGGACCGCGAGACGGTCGTCGGCAGCCAGACCCGGGTCAAGGTGGTGAAGAACAAGGTGGCGCCGCCCTTCCGCGTCGTCGAATTCGACATCATGTATGGCGAAGGCGTGTCCAAGACCGGCGAATTGGTCGACCTGGGCGTGGCGGCCGGCGTGGTGGAAAAATCCGGCGCCTGGTTTTCCTACAACGGGCAGCGCATCGGCCAGGGCCGCGAAAATGCCAAGCAATTCCTGAAGGAAAATCCTCAGGTGGCGAATGAAGTGGAAAAGACCATCCGACAGAATGCCGGCCTGGTTGCCGGCGCAATGATGGGTCCCAAGGGCGGCGATGAGCCGGCGGCGGCCGAGGAATAGCCGCCGAAAGGCGTTCGGCCGACTAAAAATGAGCCGCGGCGGCCTCCTCTCCGCCGGCGGCTCGGTCGAAAACGCGCGACGCCCCCCGCCGCGCGTTTTCCCTTTTGGGGCATGAGTTGGCCTAATGGGCGGGGCGGGGCTGTTTTTGCGCCTGCGAAGGCTTGCTGGATTGCCGGATTTCCCCCAAATTTACGCCTGAACGGCACGCGTGCCGCGCCGGCAAGTGGTTCGATGCCAAAGGGCGACACCCATCCGCTGGCTGAATCGAACCATCAATTGTTTGATCTGGCGGCCTGATTCACTTAACGCTTCGGTTCGAAGCTTTCGGATCAGCCCACCAGGCCCCACCAAAAGGGCCGGACCGAGGACGATGCAGACCGCCAACGAAATTCGCCGGACCTTTCTGGACTACTTCGCGGCCAACGGTCATACCGTCGTCCCGTCGAGCCCGCTCGTGCCGCGCAACGACCCGACCCTGATGTTCACCAATGCCGGCATGGTCCAGTTCAAGAACCTCTTCACCGGGGCGGAAAAGCGCGACTACAACCGGGCGGCGACCGCCCAGAAATGCGTGCGCGCCGGAGGCAAGCACAACGATCTGGAGAACGTCGGCTACACGGGGCGCCATCACACTTTCTTCGAAATGCTCGGTAATTTTTCCTTCGGCGACTACTTCAAAGATCGCGCGATCGAGCTTGCCTGGAAACTGATTACGCGCGATTTCGGCTTGCCGAAGGATCGTCTGCTGGTCACCGTCTTTGCCGAGGACGACGATGCCTTCGCTCTCTGGCGCAAGATCGCCGGCCTGCCCGACAGCAGGATCATCCGCATCCCGACCGGCGATAATTTCTGGGCGATGGGCGATACCGGTCCCTGCGGTCCTTGCTCGGAGATCTTCTACGATCATGGCGACAAGATTCCGGGTGGCCCGCCAGGCAGCGCCGACGCCGAGGGCGACCGCTTCGTGGAAATCTGGAATCTGGTGTTCATGCAGTTCGAGCAGCTCACCAGGGAAAAGCGAGTGGCCCTGCCGCGCCCATCGATCGATACCGGCATGGGCCTGGAACGCCTGGCGGCCGTGCTCCAGGGCAAACACGACAATTACGATATCGACTTGATGCGGGCATTGATCGTGGCGTCGGCAGAGGCGACGGGAACCTCGCCCGACGGCGCGCAAGCGGTATCTCATCGTGTCATCGCCGATCACCTGCGCGCGACGAGTTTCCTCATGGCCGATGGCGTGCTGCCTTCGAACGAAGGCCGCGGCTATGTCTTGCGCCGGATCATGCGACGCGCGATGCGCCACGCCCAGCGGCTGGGCGCCAAGGATCCGCTGATGTGGCGGCTGGTGCCTGCGTTGCTCAGCGAGATGGGCCAAGCCTATCCCGAACTGGTGCGCGCCGAAGCGATCATTACCGAGACGCTGAGGTCGGAGGAGGCACGCTTCCGCCAGACTCTCGAACGAGGCTTGAAGCTGCTCGACGACGAGATCGCGCGCCTCGCACCCGGCAAGGCGCTCGGTGGCGAGATGGCGTTCAAGCTTTCCGACACCTATGGTTTCCCCCTCGACCTGACGCAGGACATCCTGCGCGGGCAGGGGCGGCGGGTCGATACATCCGGCTTCGAGGCCGCGATGGAGCGCCAACGGGCGGCCGCCCGCAAGGCCTGGGTCGGCTCGGGCGAGGCGGCCACCGATCAGATTTGGTTCGACGTTCGCGAAAAGGTGGGCCCCACCGATTTCCTCGGCTATGCCACCGAAGTGGCTGAAGGCCAGATCTTGGCCATCGTCAAGGACGGCATGCAGGTCCAGGAGGCCGACGTCGGCGATGATGTCGCGGTCGTCGCCAATCAGACGCCGTTCTACGGCGAATCCGGCGGCCAGCTGGGCGATGGCGGGCTGTTTTTTTCCGCGGGCGGCGTCGAACTGGCGATTGTCGATACCCAGAAGAAGCTGGGCGACATGCATGTCCATCTCGGCAAGCTGAGCAAGGGCCGCTTGGCGGTCGGCGATGCGGTCGAAATGCGGGTCGATGGCGAGCGCCGCTCGCGCTTGCGCGCCAATCATTCCGCAACCCATCTGTTGCATGAGGCGCTGCGGCGGCACTTCGGCTCTCACGTCACCCAGAAGGGATCGCTCGTCGCGCCCGATCGTCTGCGTTTCGACTACAGCCACCCCTTGCCGCCGACCCATGACGATCTCGCGGCCGTGGCCAGCGAGGTCAATCGGCGCGTGCGAAACAATGCCGAGGTCATCACGCGGCTGATGACACCGGACGAGGCGGTGAAGCACGGAGCACTCGCTTTGTTCGGCGAGAAATACGGCGATGAGGTGCGCGTCGTCTCCATGGGCGGCAAGGATGGCGATCGCAGTTTTTCGACGGAACTCTGCGGGGGCACCCATGTGCGCCGCGCCGGGGACATCGGGCTTTTCAAGATCGTCGCCGAATCGGCTGTGGCCGCCGGCGTGCGCCGGATCGAAGCGTTGACCGGCCCCAGTGCGGAAGCCTATGTCGACGAACAGGAACGGCTGATCGCCGACGCGGCGGCGGCACTTCGCGTCCAGCCCGCCGAACTTCCCCAGCGCGTCGCCAATCTGATCGAGGAGCGCAAGCGCTTGGAGCGCGAACTGACGGAGGCCCGCAAGCGCTTGGCGACTGGCGCATCGGCGGATGATGCGGGCGTCAAGGATGTGGGCGGGATCAAGCTGGCGACGAGGCTGCTCGATGGCGTGCCGGCCAAGGAATTGAAGGGCATGGCCGACGTGCTGAAGCAGCAGATCGGTTCCGGTGTCGTGGCCTTGATTGCG
>JBGPNG010000205.1:0-4620 GCA_041487395.1 Dongiaceae bacterium | reverse complement strand
TGACCCTGGCGCCGGTAGACAACACCAGCAACGCGGTTTCCAGCCAAAGCATCTGTGTTCTCAGAAACTCGGGTTCAGGCGACGTCCTCGGCGGCTTTACCGTCACGGCTTCCGGTTCTGGCACGGGTTCAGCGTTCACACCGGCGGCGGCCGGGGTTACCCCTCGCAACCATTCAATGCACCGAAGCGCTCCATTCGGGAGTTTTCATGCGTTGAATTGGCCCATTGGACTGCGCCCGAGTACGACTTCGTCCGAGCGGGGTCATTTGGCTAAACCGATGATTTTCAAGGGCCCCTGGCTCCAAAGAGAGTTAATCGCGAAGGCCGGTCTATGCGTCGTTCAAGAAATCCAACAATGGCAGCAGCGAAGCCGCATCTTTCGGTTCGATTCCGTCACAGCCCTTCATACGTGTGGAATTAACTATTTTGAAACACTCATGACCATAAGGTTACCGATCGGGGTGATGACGCTGACCGATCCGGAACAATACATTGGTTATCTAGTCGCCGACGTGGCGCGGTTGATGCGCACGAGCTTCACGCGGCGAGCCAAGAAAATCGGCCTTTCAAGAGCTGAGTGCAAGGCGTTGGCATGGCTTTGGCGAAATGAGGGCATTTCGCAGACAGGTCTTGCGGAAATCATGGAAATATCGCCCATGACCATGGTTCGCCTGATCGATAAATTCGAAGCAGCCGGGCTTGTGGAGCGTCGCCGCCAGTCAAAGGATCGGCGCACCCTTCATCTTTATCTATCGTCTCGCACTCATCCGCAATTGGACCGGCTTTGGGCGATAGCGGCCGAAACTCGCAGCGAGGCGCTGGTGGGGATCGCTAAGGCCGACGTGGCGCAGCTTGCGAAAATCCTTGCAAACATGCGCGAAAATATGGAGAGATCTGAGATGGCGGCGGCGAGGAATCCAGCAAAAAGGCGATCAAGTCTTGACCGGGGCCCGCCAAAAGGTGCGCCGACAGCGTTAAAGTCCGCCTGAACTGCCGATGTCGAGGTGATCCACCGGCCTAGTCGAAGTTCGGTTGTTACGGCTGAGTCGAACTACTTCTGATCTGTGTAATTCTTGCTGTTAGCCTCGAACCACGCGACCAGAGCCGCGTCGAAATTGGCCGCCGACCGACCCGTCGAGGCGACCTGGAGACGCATCGGCTCATTGGTCGTTCACTTCACACCTGCCGAGTGCCAAAACCATCGGCAAAATGCCGGATACGCTTCAAGCTAAAGTAACCATGCGCTAAACGCCCGGCACGCCCTTGGTCGTCGAATATTCGAAATGCAGCGCCTCGCCCGGATGAACCAGGGGGTGGATGGCATGAGCCGCCATGGCGGCTTCCGAGAAGCCGCAGAGGATCAGCTTCAATTTGCCTGGATATGTGGCGATATCGCCGATGGCGAAGACACCCGGCAAATTCGTGGCGCAGGTATTGGGCGCGATCTTGATGTGATGGCGGTCGAGCTCGATGCCCCATTGGGAGATCGGCCCCAGGTTCATGGCCAGGCCGAAGAAGGGCAATAAGACGTCGGCGGGAAGCTTGCGCTCTTCGCCTTCCATGGTGGCGACGACGACGGCGGAAAGCTGCCCCCCGCTGCCTTCCAGCCGGGCGAGCTGATAGGGCACCACCATTTCCATTTTGCCGGACTTGGCCAAGGCCTCCATGCGCGTCACGCTCTCCGGTGCGGCGCGGAACTTCGGCCGGCGATGGATCATGTAGACCTTTGCCGCCACCTCGGCGAGGGAAAGCGCCCAATCCACCGCCGAATCGCCGCCGCCGGCGATGACGATGCGCTGGCCGCGGAAATCCTCGCGGCGCTTCACCAGATAGAACACGCCCTTGCCTTCGTAATCTTCGAGCCCATCGAGCGGCGGCTTGTTGGGCCCGAAGGCACCCACGCCCGCCGCGATGACCACGGCGCGGGCATCGATCGCGGAACCGTCGTCCAGGCCGATGTGCCAACGCTCGGCCGTCAGCCTCAGGGATTCAACGCGCCGCCCCAGATGGTAGACCGGCTTGAAGGGTGCCGCCTGCTTTTCCAGCTTGCCGATCAGATCGACGGCGTCGATGACCGGATACCCGGGGATGTCGTAGATCGGCTTCTCGGGATAGAGAGCCGCGCATTGGCCGCCGGTCATGTCGAGAGCATCGACGACATGGCATTGCATCTTCAGCATGCCGCATTCGAAAACGGCGAAGAGCCCGACCGGCCCGGCGCCGACGATGCAGATATCCGTCTTGTGCTGCGTTCCGTTCCGTTCCGGCATCGAAAGTCCCCGTTGCGCAAGGCGCCTAAGATGGCGGCGAAGCGTTCCCTATGCAAGGTTGCCGCCGCCGCCGCCGGCCGCTACAACCGGCGCCGATGCCTGCCCTCGCAAACCCCGACTCGATCGCAGAACGGCGCCGGGCGCTGCCCGACGAGGCGGCGACCGCGGCCCTGGCCCGCCGGATCGCCGCCTTGGCCCGGCCGGGCGACGTGGTCGCACTCACCGGCGACCTGGGATCGGGCAAGACCTTTTTCGCCCGGGCCTTCATCGGCGAGGACGAGGTGCCGAGTCCCACCTTCACCCTGGTGCAGATCTACGACCGGCCCATGGGCCGCGTCTGGCATTTCGATCTCTATCGCGTGGCCCGGGCGAGCGAGGCCATCGAACTCGGCATCGAAGACGCCTTCGCCGAGGGAATTTCCCTGATCGAATGGCCGGATCGCCTGGGTGCGCTGCTGCCGCTCGAGCGCCTCGACGTGGTGCTCGACTTCGCCGACGCGCCGCAAGCGAGAGTCGCCACGCTTCGCGGGCGTGGCCGCTGGGCGAAGCTTCTGGACGAAATCGTGCCATGAGCGCCCCCGATCGCCGGCGCCAAATCGTCGAATTCCTCACGCGCCAAGGGTGGGACAAGGCCCTGCGCCGGCCGCTCGCGGGGGATGCCTCCTTTCGTCGCTACGAACGGCTGCATCGCGGAACAGATCGTGCCGTGCTCATGGATGCGCCGCCGCCCCAGGAAAATGTGCGTCCCTTCATCGCCATCGACCGCTTGCTCGCCGATGCCGGCTTCGCCGCGCCCGCCATCTATGGCGCCGATGAGGCGGCGGGGCTGCTGCTGCTGGAAGATTTGGGCGACGACACCTATACGCGGCTTCTCGCGCGCGGGCAGCGGGAGCGCCCGCTCTACGAACTTGCCGTCGATCTGTTGATCGAACTCCATCGCCGCTTGCCCATGGCCTGTCTCGCTGCCGTGCCCGTGTTCGAGGAGGCGGTGGCCTTGCGTCAGGTGAAGCTGCTATTGGAATGGTATTGGACGGCGACGCAAACGCAAACCCTGGCGCCTGGGGCCGCCGCTGAATTCGAATCCGCCTGGCGATCGGTTCTCGCATTGCTGTGGCAGGCCCCTGGCGGTCTGGTGCTGTTCGATTATCACGTCGACAATCTGATGCTGCTGGCGGGCCGATCGGGCATCGCCTCGGTGGGCCTGCTCGATTTCCAGGATGCGGTCCGCGGTCCGCGATCCTTCGATCTCGTCTCCCTCATCGACGATGCCAGGCGCGACGTGCCGGCCGATCTGGCCGATTCGCTGATCGAGCGGTATCTCGCGGCGTTTCCCGATATCGATGGCAGTGGCTTCGCCGCCGCCTATGCCGCCAGCGGCGCCCAGCGCCATGCCCGCATCCTCGGCACCTTCACCCGGCTATGGCGGCGCGACGGCAAGCCCGGATATCTGGTCCATATTCCGCGCGTCTGGCGCCAGCTCGAAGACCGCCTGCGCCATCCTGCATTGCGACCGCTCGCCGAATGGTTCGCGCAATATCTGCCACCCGAACGGCGCATCGTGCCGCGGGCGAGTTAGCCGTCGCAACAGGAGGCCCGACGCTCGATGCCGCAAATTTTCGCCGCTCGGTTCCAGTTATGAATGCCCCCAAGATTGCCATGGTGCTGGCCGCCGGCCTTGCCATGCGGCTGCGCCCGGTGAGCGAAAGTCGTCCGAAGGCGCTTGTCGAGATTGCCGGCAAGGCGCTGATCGATCATGCCCTCGACCGCCTGGCCGAGGTGGGCGTCGAGCGCGCCGTGGTGAACACCCATCACCAGGGCGGACAGATCGAGCGCCATCTCGCCCTGCGCAAGCGGCCCACGATCCGGATTTCCCGTGAGGCAACGATCCTCGATACCGGCGGCGGCATCGCGCAGGCGCTCCCCTGGCTGGGCCCCAAGCCCTTTTATGTCGTCAACGCCAAGATCGTCTGGCGTGGCGGCAAGACGGAGGCGCTCACCCGTCTCGCCGAAATATGGGACGATGCCAGAATGGATGCACTCCTGCTGCTGCAACCGACCGTGACGGCCGTCGGCTATGACGGGCCTGGGGATCTGTCCATGGATCAGATCGGACGCCTTCGATTCCGCGACCCCCGGGAAGTGGCGCCGTTCGTCTACGCCAGCATTCAAATCCTGCATCCGCGCCTCTTCGCCAATGCGCCCTCGGGCGCCTTTCCCCTGCGGCCGCTCTGGGACCGCGCGGCCGAAGCCGGCCGGCTCTATGGCCTGCGCCACGATGGCGAGTGGTAGCACGTCTCGACGTCCCGGGGGCTTGCCGAGGCCGAGGCGCGCCTCGGCCACGCCGGCAACG
>JBGPNG010000204.1:0-4622 GCA_041487395.1 Dongiaceae bacterium | reverse complement strand
TATCCCGCAATCGCGAGACGATGTTCGACGCCGAGCATTTCTTCGACGGCTACAAGGCCAACCCTGCCTATGCTTTCGATTGCCTGAGGGCGGCGGAGCGGGCAGGGGCGCGCTGGATCGTGCTCTGCGATACCAACGGCGGTACTCTGCCTCGGGAGGTCGAGCGCATCGTAGGCCTGGTCGTCGAGAAAATCCCCGGCAACCGGATCGGCATCCACAGCCATAACGACACGGAGAACGCCGTTGCCAACAGCTTGGCGGCGCTGAACGCCGGCGCGCGTCAGGTGCAGGGAACGCTGAACGGGCTGGGCGAGCGCTGCGGCAACGCCAATCTCGTATCGTTGATTCCCACGCTGTTGCTGAAAACCGACTTCAAGATCGCCATCGCCGAAAAGGCGTTGACCCAGATCACCAAGATCTCCCGCCTGCTGGACGAGCGGCTGAATCGGGCGCCCTCGCGCAGTGCCGCCTATGTAGGCGAATCCGCGTTCGCCCACAAAGGCGGCCTCCATGTCTCCGCCGTGGAGAAGGACCCGCGGACTTATGAGCACATCGACCCGGCACTGGTCGGGAACCGGCGCCATATCGTCGTGTCCGACCAGTCGGGGCGCGCGAACATCCTGGCCCGCTTCCGCGACATCGGGCTTGCGGTCGACGCCGACGATCCGAAGATCGCCGCTTTGGTCGAGACGGTGAAGGCCCGGGAATATGACGGCTATGCCTATGATGGGGCCGAGGCGAGTTTCGAGCTTCTCGCGCGGCGCGCGCTCGGCCGCGTGCCTGAGTTTTTTCGCCTGGCGCGCTTCCGGGTCATGGACGACCGGCGCTGGAACGCGCGCGGCGAGTTGGTCACGGAATCGGAAGCGACGATCACGGTCGAAGTCGGCGAACATCGCCTGATGACGGTCGCCACCGGCAACGGTCCCGTCAACGCCCTCGACACGGCGTTGCGCAAGGCCTTGCTGCCCTTCTACCCGCAACTCGAGGACATGCGGCTGGTGGATTTCAAGGTCCGCATCCTGACGCCCAATGCCGGCACCGAGGCCGTGACCCGGGTGATGATCGAAAGCGCGGACAAGACCGGCGAACGCTGGACCACCGTGGGCGTTTCGACCAACGTCATCGACGCCTCGTTCAATGCGTTGCACGACGCCATCACCTGGAAACTGTTCCGCGCCGGCGCCGACCCCTCCACTGCTGCCCGCTGATGGCCGGCACCAACCGCAAACAGCACGCGGCATCCGGCGGGCCGTCGATCATCCTGATCGAACCGCAGCTTGGCGAAAACATCGGCACGGCCGCCCGCGCCATGCTGAACTGCGGGCTGACCGAACTTCGCCTGGTCAAGCCCCGTGATGGTTGGCCGAACGACAAGGCGCGCGCGGCCGCTTCGGGCGCCGATGGGGTGATCGATGGTGCCCGGCTTTACGGCAGCACCGCAGCGGCGATCGCCGATCTGACCCGGGTCTATGCCACCACGGCGCGCCAGCGCGGCATGATCAAGCGCGTGGCGACGCCGCGGCGTGCCGCCGGCGAAATGCGCAAGGCCGTCGCGCGCGGTGAAAGGATCGGCATCCTGTTCGGGCGCGAGCGCACGGGGCTGGAGAACGACGACATCGCGCTGGCCGACGCCGTCATCGCCGTGCCGCTGAATCCCGGCTTCGCCTCGTTGAACCTCGCCCAGGCCGTGCTTCTGGTGGGATATGAATGGTTCCAGGCCGCCGATGCCACGCCGGCGAGCCAATTGGTGACCAACGAGACCCGGCCCGCGACCAAGGCGGAGCTTCTCAACTTCTTCGTGCAGTTGGAGAAGCGCCTCATCGACAGCGGCTTCCTGCGCAATGCCGAGAAGCGCCCCAGCATGGTGCGCAACATCCGCAATCTCTTCCAGCGCGCGGGCCTGACCCATCAGGAGGTCCGCACCCTCCATGGCATCGTCAGCGAACTCTCGACGTTGCGGGAGCGGCGGAAGTAACCCGGCATCGCAATTCCCATGGCGAGGCCGATCCCAACTCATTGAAAACAAAGAACCTTGCCCTGCTTGACAGGCTGCCGACCCCGACTATAGTGCGCCCACTTCCGAGCTGAGGGCACAGCGCCTCGAACGATCGAGCCGATGCCACGCCGCCGGGTACGCCGGGCCGGACACTCGGGACATGAAACACAACCGTAAACACGGGAGAGCATGCCACGTGACGAAACGCGCCGAATCCAAATACAAGATCGATCGCCGCCTGCAGGTCAACCTCTGGGGCCGGCCGAAGAGTCCCTTCAACGATCGCGAATACGGCCCGGGCCAGCATGGCCAGCGCCGCCGCAAGCCGACCGAATACGGCACGCAGCTCATGGCCAAGCAACGGCTCAAGGGCTATTACGGCAATATCGGCGAGCGCCAGTTCCGCCGCATCTATGAGGAAGCGGCGCGCCGGCGCGGCGACACCGGCGAGAATCTGGTGGCCCTGCTGGAGCGCCGGCTCGACACCGCGGTCTACCGCGCCAAATTCGTTCCCACCGTTTTCGCCGCCCGGCAATTCGTCAACCACGGCCATATCCGGGTGAACGGCAAGCGGGTGAACATTCCCTCCTACATGCTGAAGGACGGCGACGTCGTCGAAGTGCGCGAGAAGTCGCGCGAAATGGTGCTGGTTCTCGAGGCCGTCGGCTCCGGCGAACGCGACGTGCCCGGCTATATCGACGCCGACCACAAGAAAATGCGCGCCACATTTCTGCGCGCCCCGGGCCTGGCCGACGTGCCCTATCCGGTGCAGATGAACCCGTCCATGGTGGTGGAGTTCTATTCGCGCTAAATCTCAGTTCGATATCCTGGTAAAACGCGGCCGCCTCGACACCCGAGGCGGCTGCTTTTGCTTTCCCTACTAAGTCTCAGGCGCGCAACTGTGAGCCTTGCCGCCCGGCTGCTATAGTCCCATCGCGAAAACGGGGGGCCGCACCACCAACGACAACCATCGGGAGGAAATAATGGCATCCGTCAAATGGCGTATGAAGGGCCAGTGGATCAAGAACTGCAATTGCGCCTATGGCTGCCCCTGCGATTTCAACGCGCTGCCGACCCACGGCAATTGCCAGGGCATGGCGGCGATGAAGATCGAAAAGGGGCATTTCGGCAAGACCGATCTCTCCGGCCTGGCCTGGGCCGCGATCGTCGATTTTCCCGGCGCGCTTCATCTCGGCAACGGCACCATGCAGCCCGTCATCGACGTGCGGGCGAACCCCAAGCAGAGGGAAGCGCTGCTCACCATCCTCAGCGGCAAGGAGCAGGCAGAAGGCACGATGTTCCATATTTTCTCCCTGATCGTCAGCAAGATGCTCGAACCGCTGTTCAAGCCGATCGAGGTCAGTTTCGATCTGAAGAAACGTCGGGCGCATCTGCGCATTCCCGGCGTGCTCGAGACGGAATCGGAGCCGATCAAGAATCCGGTGACCGGCTCGCCCCATCGCATCCGGGTGGTCATGCCCGAGGGCTTCGAGCATCACGAGGGCGAAATTGCCAGCGCCAAGACCCTGAAGGCCAGCGGTGCAATCAAGTATAGCTACAAGAACACGCACAGCACGCTCGCCAAGGTCGATCACCGGCCGACCGGCGTCGTCCACCCGGCGCACTAAGCCGAGCGGTACCGGCCGACGGTCGTGGTCGATCTCGAAGGATTGCTGCAGCGCGACCGGGTCATCCTCGGCGCTGGCCTGGCCGCGCTGGCGCTGCTCGCCTGGATCTATGCCTTCGGTCTTGTCGACGGTGCCTGGCCCTCGTTGATGGCCATGCCGCAGCGCCATGGCTGGACGGCAGGCGACCTGTGGCTCACCTTCGTCATGTGGACGGTCATGATGATCGCCATGATGACGCCGGCCATAGCGCCCACCGTGCTGCTGATCGCCACGATCGAGCGGCGCCGGGGCGAGGCCTCGCCCCTGACCGGTGCCGCGACGGCGCTTGCGGGATATTTCGCCGTCTGGGCCGCGGCCAGCCTGGTCGCAGCATTCGCCCAATGGGGCTTGCATGACGGCGCGCTGCTCGACGGGCCGATGGGCCGCCTGGCGCCGCGATTGGCCGGCATCGTGCTGATCGGCGTCGGGCTCTATCAATGGGCGCCGATGAAGGCGGCTTGCCTCCGGCTCTGCCGCTCGCCGGTCGAAACCATCGCCGAATTCTGGCAACCCGGCGGCCAGGGCAGCTTGCTTCTCGGCCTGCGCCACGGCGTCTATTGCCTCGGCTGCTGCTGGGCCCTGATGCTGGTGTTGTTCGTGACCGGCGCGATGAATCTGGTTTGGGTGGCTCTCCTCTCCGGCCTCGTGCTGGTCGAGAAGCTGCTGGCCCGCGGGCGGCTGTTCGGCCGTGTTGCCGGCGTGGCGCTCATCAGTTGGGGCGTCGTGCTCATCATCCGCGGATAAGCGTCGTCGCCGGCGCTGGGAAGCGTGTCTTGAAGGTGAAGGCCGTCGGGCCTGGTCCCTTGCGCGCCAGAATCGCAAGCCGCGCTTGCGCTTCCGCGACCGTCGGCAGGTATCCGGCGCGAATCCACCAGATAACCACGAACGGCCCGTTGGGTTTTGCGAACCATTGGCCTCGCTTGGCCATGACCGGCGCATGCTGGGTGCGATAGACAAAG
>JBGPNG010000203.1:0-4655 GCA_041487395.1 Dongiaceae bacterium | reverse complement strand
GCCAGCATCGCCATCTTGACCTCGCGCGATTCGATCTTCTTGCCGAGATATTCCGGCGTGCGGCCGACCATGAGACCGGCGATGAACACGGCGATGATGGCGAACAGCAGCATCCCGTAGAGGCCGGCGCCGACGCCGCCGAAGATGACTTCGCCGATCTGCATGTTGACGATCGGCACCAGGCCGCCCAGCGGCGTATAGCTGTCATGCATCGAGTTGACGGCGCCGTCCGAGGTGTCGGTGGTGGTGGTGGCAAAGAGAGCCGAATTGGCGATGCCGAAGCGAACTTCCTTGCCCTCCATATTGCCGCCTGCCTGAAGCGCGCTGGCGGTCTGGTCGACCCCGAGCTTGACGAATGCAGGATTGCCGCCGCCTTCCGCCGCATAGCAGATCAGGGCGCCGGTCAGGAAAAGCATGCCCATGGCGCCGAATAGCGCCCAGCCCTGTCTTCTGTTTCCGACCATCCGGCCGAAGGTGATGGTGAGCGCGGCACCAAGAGAGAATTCCAGCACCACGGTCACCAGATTGCTGAGCCCGGTGGGATTCTCGTAAGGATGCGCGGCATTGGCGTTGAAAAACCCTCCACCATTGGTGCCGACGGTCTTGATGGCAATTTGCGAGGCGACCGGCCCCTGGGCGATGGTCTGTTTGGCGCCCTCGAGCGTCGTGGCGTCGACATAGGCATGGAGATTCTGGGGCAGGCCCTGCCATGCGTAAAACAACCCGAAGACGATCGAGATCGGCAGCAGGATATAGAGCGTGCCCCGGGCCATGTCGGCCCAGAAGTTGCCGATCGTCTGGCTGGCGCGGCGCGCGAAGCCACGGACCAGCGCGATCGCAATGGCGATGCCGGTGGCGGCCGAGACGAAGTTGTGCATTGTCAGGCCGGCCATCTGCACGAAATAACTCAGCGTCGTCTCGCCGCCGTAGTTCTGCCAATTGGTATTGGTCGTGAAGCTGATCGCCGTGTTCAGCGCCAGATCCTGGGGCACGCCGGCCATCCCCTGCGGATTGAACGGCAGAAAGTATTGCAGCCGCATCAGTGCGTAGAGCGAGGCGAAGCCGACCAGATTGAAGAGCAGCACACCCATCGTATAGGTCAGCCAATGCTGTTCCTGCGCCGGATCGACGCCGCAGGCCCGGTAAAGGGCGCGCTCGACCGGCCCCATGAGCGGGCTAAGGAAAGTCCGCTCGCCCGCGAACACGCGCGCCATGTACTCGCCGACCGGCACTGTGATGGCCAGGATGATTGCGGAAAAAAGCCCAATCTGAAGGAGACCACTTGCGGTCATGGCCGTTCCTCAGAACCTTTCCGGGCGCACGAGGGCGTAGACTAAATAAATCAGGATGGCGAGCGACACGCCGCCGCCCAGCAAATAGTCGAACAGCATGGACTACTTCACCTCACATCTTTTCGCAGAGTGCTGCGTAACCGAGGAAGAGCACGAATATCGCAACCCCAATCGCCAGGACGATCGTGTCGAACATTTGCTAACTCCGCTGTAGGCTCAATAGGCAAGCTTGACAGCGGGGAATATGGGTAGGCCGGGCATAAAGGATCGAGAGCGACGCTCGATCCTTTGCATAAAGGTCGCATAAAGAATGCGAGGGGGCCGCCGTGGCGGCGGTCCTCAATGCTCGTGGATGTGATGCGGGTCGGGAAAGTGACGATGGGTGTGGCGCAGCCGCGTGTGGGCATGGCGGTGGGCGTGGGGTTCGCCTGCCGGATCCTCCGGCCCATGGAAATGGCGATGGTGGATATCGTGAATATGGCCATGGTCGTGCACCATGCGCCCATGTTCATGCTGATGTTCATGGCGCTCGGTCAGATGGAACCAGAGGCCGAGCGCCATCAACAGCCCGGCAAGCCCGAGCTGCCAGGTGAGCGGCTCACCCAACACGGCGAAGGCGACCAGGGCGCCGACGAAGGGGGCCGTGGCAAAATAGGCGCCGGTGCGGGCGGCACCGATGTGGCGCAAGGCAAGCACGAACAGAACCAGGCTGACCCCATACCCCAGCAGCCCGACGAGCGCGCCGGCGAGGATTCCCTCGAGGCCAGGCAACGCCGCGCCGCGGCCGAGCGCCAAAGCAAGATTGATCGAGCCCGCAATCAACCCCTTCAGCATTGCAATCTGCAGAGGATCGCCAAGCGAAACCTTGCGCGTCAGGTTATTGTCGATGGCCCAGGCAAGGCAGGCGCCCGCAATGGCCAGCGGACCGGTCATGTGACCAAAGGATAAGGCCCCTTGCCAAGACAGGACGATGGCCCCAGCCGCGATGGACGCCATGCCGAACGCGATGCGGCGGTCGAAATTTTCGCGAAAGACGAACCAGGCGACGAGCGCCGTCGCAACCGATTCGAGGTTCAGCATGAGCGAGGCTGTCGCGGCGCCGCTGCGCGCCAGGCCGGTCATCAGTAGAACCGGCCCGACGACTCCTCCGGCGAAGACCGCGCCGGCAAACCAGATCCAATCCTTGCCGCCGAGCGAGGATCGCCCGGTGGCGGGCCACGCGACGACGCGTTGTCCCATCCGAATCGCCAAGAGGCCGATACCGGTGCCAAGATAAAGTATGGCCGCCAGAAGCCAGGGATCGATCTGACCCAGCAGCAGCTTCGCGCTAGGCGTGCTGGCACCGAACAGCAGGGCCGCGCCGATAGCCAGCCCCGCGCCACGCCCTGCCCCGACATCCCCTGTCTTGCTTGGAGAGGCCATGGGGCCGCAGCATAGGACCATGGCGCACAGGCCGCCAGACAGCGGCAGCGGACAATTGAAAGCCGCCAATTCCACGAAGCGAGGGGGTTCTTGCCGATCAAAGAGACGAACGGGGCGGAAAACGACAAGGCAGAGTCGGACGTGCTCTACGCGTGGTCGCGTGGCTGACGCCCGTTGCCGACTCGATCGGGCGACACTATGTTCGTCTTCGAAGCCTTTTGCCGGCAGATCTTCGAAGAGAAGTACCGCGGAGCCCTAAGCAGAGCGCCAGGAATGGAGCAAGCTCACCACCATCATCACGGCCACGGCGCCCGTGATCAGGGGCAAAGCCATGCTCTGCCGGTGGCGGGCGCGCTGTCCGGCGCCTTCATCATTGGCGCGGTGCTCAACATTGCATTCATCGCCACCGAAGTCGTCTATGGCATTATCGGCAATTCCGTGTCGCTGTTGGCCGACGCGGGCCACAACTTCGGCGATGTCCTGGGGTTGTTCGTCGCCTGGGGCGGCCTTCTCCTGGCGCGACGACAACCGACGGCTCGCTTCACCTATGGGCTGCGCAGTTCCTCGATCCTGGCGGCCCTGTTCAATGCGATCGCTTTGCTGATCACCGTCGGAGTCATTGCGGTCGAGTCAATCCAGCGCCTCCATGCCCCTCAGCCCGTCGCCGGCTTGACGGTGATGGTCGTCGCCGCGGTCGGCATCGCGGTGAATGGCGGGACCGCGCTGTTGTTCAGTCGCAGCCGGCATGACGATATCAATCTGCGCGGCCTGTTCCTGCATATGGTGGGCGATGCCGTGGTCTCGCTTGGCGTCGTCATCGCCGGCGCGGGCGTCTTGCTGACCGGCTGGTCGTGGCTCGATCCCGGCGTGGGTCTTCTGGTCGCCGGCTTCCTCGTGATCAGCACCTGGCGCCTGCTCAGCCAGTCGGCGGCGATGGCGCTCCAGGCGGTGCCGGCCGACATCGAGCCGAATGCCGTTCGCGCCTTCCTGGTCAAGCTCAACGGCGTCGACCAGGTCCACGACCTGCATATCTGGCCCATGAGCACCACCGAGCGGGCGCTCACCTGTCATCTGGTGATGCCGGGCGGCCATCCGGGCGACGCGGCCCTGGCGGAGGTCGCCCATGAGCTGGAGCATCGCTTCCGGATCGGCCATGTGACGATCCAGGTCGAGATCGGCGACCCTACCGGCGTCTGCAAGCTGGTGCCCGATCACGTCGTGTGAGCGCGGGCTCGATCGCGTGCGGTCGTATCAGCGCCATTGCGACAATTCGACCGTGATGCCCTCGGGCCCGACGAGAAACACCAGCTTGCGGGAATGAAAATCCATGTCGTCGATGGATTTGGGGTGGTGGTAGTTAAAGCTGGATCTCGGTCCTGGGTGTCGTGTTTTGGAGCACTAAAGTAACATGCTCGGCCTCGATCCCCTCCACGCCCATATAGCGGGCGAATTTTTCTCCGGCGATGACGCCCGACATCTCTTCCTTGAAACCCAGGAGCTCGAAGAATCTCTTCGCCCTGGCGACGTCACGAACGACGACGGTGAGGTGATCGAAGCGCTCTTTCATTCATTTCCACCTTGGCTATCGATCGGCATTCTTCTCTGACGCCAAATACCCGGCGATCATGCCCGACGCCCGCGCAATAGATAGCGCCCCTCGACCAACTGCCAGACGGCAAGCCCGGGAATGCCCATGACCAGTTCCCGCACCCGTTTGGCAAGCGAAATCATGAGCGATGTCTGGGGCGGCAATCCGAACAGCGGTCCGAAGAGAACGAAACTGCCTTCAAGGATGCCGACCGCGCCCGGCACCATGAAAGCGACCGCGCGCACGCCGGCGCTGAGGCTTTCGAGGATGAAGGCGTCAACGAGAGAGATCGGCTGGCCGAAGAAATACATGGCCAGCCAGATCTCGCCCGTGCCCATGAACCAGCCGGCGAG
>JBGPNG010000202.1:0-4657 GCA_041487395.1 Dongiaceae bacterium | reverse complement strand
TCCCCGACGAAGCGCGCGATGACATGGATGTGAAGTTGAGGCACCTGGTTGCCCAGAGCCGCCGTATTGATCTTGTCAGCCCGAAAAGTGGATTGCATCAGTTGGCCGGCCCGCGCGATCTCCTCAATCAATAGGCCACGCTCGGCCGATTCAAGATCGAAGATCTCCCGCAGATCGGCTCGCCGCGGCACCAGGATGATCCAGGGAAATTGCGCTTCATCCATGAGTTGCACCCGACAGAGAGACCAGCGCGCGATCTCCATGGTATCGGCGGCGAGTTGCCGATGGAGGATGAAATCCTTGGGCATGACGGGTGGCGCCTCTCCTACATACCCCTCAGACGGGATCTCGAACGACTGGCATGGTTGAGCAATGAATGCCATCGCCGTTCAGTTGCATCTTAGCGTATGGGATCGTCGTCCGGCTGACGCCATGCTTGGCGAGCGGTGTTTCCGCTGCCGATGGCTTCTTCTCCGGCGCAAACCGGACCGCGAAATAGCCGCAGGCCAATAGCGCGGTGAGCCCCCCGATTGGCATGATCGGCCACGCCCTATGGCGCAATTCGCGATTCATGAATTGTCCCCCCGAAGACTGCGGAGCGCTTGCACAATTACGCAAGTCTACCCAAAATTTCGCTGATATCGGCCGCGACGAGGGCATCGCGAAAAATACGGGCCCGGTTGCATCCAGCCGCGCTATCTCGCCAGAGGCTGCGCAGCTTCCGAAATGGCCGTTGACAGTCCTGCGGTCTGGGTGGAAATTATCAATATTCTCAGATAGATAACTTATCTGCTCGGCGCGCAATCAAGACTTGGCAAGAGTTGCAACAACATTCCCGGGAGGCTGCCCACATGGCTAGTAGAGTCTCGATCCATCCCGCCGTCGATGGCGGGCTGAAGCCCGCCGCGAAGAATTTCTCCGGCGGCAAGCTCACCTGCAAATGCAAACAGAATGCGGTCGAGGTGACCGTCACGGCACAATGCGCGCACAACCATGTTTGCGGCTGCACGAAATGCTGGAAGCCCGCCGGCGCCACCTTCTCCCAAGTCGCGGTCGTTCCGCGCGACAAGCTGAAGGTGACCGCGAACGAGAAGAAGCTGAAGGTCGTCGACGCATCGGCGACGATCCAGCGCCATGCCTGCACGGAATGCGGCGTGCATATGTATGGCCGGATCGAAAACAAAGGCCATCCGCTCTATGGCGTCGACTTCATCCACACCGAGCTTTCCAGGGAAACCGGCTGGGCCCCGCCTGAGTTTGCGGCATTCGTTTCCTCCGTCATCGAAGGCGGGACGAAGCCCGATCAGATGGGGGCCATACGGGCGCGGCTCAGGGAATTGCATCTGGAACCCTACGATTGTCTGTCGCCGGCCCTGATGGACGCCATTGCCACGCATACCGCCAAGGCGAAGGGCGTTCTGCGAGCCTAAATCGTCCCGCGAGGTTGTTGGATGAATTGGGCGAGTGGCGCGTGGGTCGATCGGCATCCGACGTGACGCTGCGCGGGTGAATTCGGGGGCTGCCGGGTTTTTGGCAGCCCTCGAACTTCATCGGCATGTCACGCGCCATAACGCCCCCAACTCGCCCCCTATGTCGCCCACGTGACTAGTCGCGTCGCCGGCGCGCGAGCAGGGTGCTGGCGCGCCGGGCATCTCAAGTGCCGCAGATAGCCGAGACTTGACCCCCCATGTTCCAAGCCCTCAAAACCGTCCTCTCCCTGCTGATCGGGGCCGGCGTGCTGATCCTGGGCAACGGGCTTGTCGGCATCGTGCTGCCGGTGCGCATGAGCCTGGAACATGTGCCGACCGAAATCTCCGGCCTCGTCATGTCCGCCTATTACGGCGGCCTCGTCTGCGGCTGCCTGTGGGGCAGCGGCATCATCACGCGGGTCGGCCATATCCGTGCCTTTGCCGCCTTCGCCGCAGCGGTGGCGGCCACCACGCTGATCTATCCGCTCTGGTTCAACCCCATTGCCTGGGCGGTGCTGCGCATCGCCGGCGGGTTCTGCATGGCCGGCCTTTTCGCCACCATCGAGAGCTGGCTGAACCTGCGCTCGAGCAGGGAAACGCGGGGCCAGATCCTGTCGCTTTACATGATCACCAGCTATCTCGCCGCCACGATGGGCCAGCTTCTGGTCAATGTGTGGAGCGTCAAGGGGCTGGAGCTTTTCTGCCTGGGCGACATGCTGCTGAGCCTCTCGCTGGTGCCGGTAGTGCTGACCCATGTGTCGGGCCCGGAGATCGGCCGGCCGGCGGCACTCTCCATGGCCAAGCTCTATCGCATCTCGCCGCTGGGCGTCGTCGGCTCGCTGGGATCCGGCCTCATCAGCGGCGCCTTCTATGGCATGGGCGCGGTCTTCGGCGCTGCCATCGGCATGTCGATCTTCGAAATCTCCATCTTCATGAGCGCGGCGATGATCGGCGGCTTGGCGATGCAATGGCCCATCGGCTTGCTCTCCGACAAATACGATCGGCGCACGGTATTGCTCTGGGTGCTCATCGCGATTGCCACCGTCTGCCTGTTGGCCTTCGCCCTCTCGCGCGCGAGCTACGCCACGACCGCGCTCATGGTTCTCATCACCTTGTTCGGCGGGGCGGCGGCCACGGTCTATCCCCTCGCCGTCGCTCATGCGTTCGACTATGTGGAGCGCGAGCATATGGTGGCGGCCTCTGCCGGCATGCTGCTCTCCTGGGCCATTGGCGCCACGGCCGGGCCGCTGCTCTGCGCTCTCATGATGGGCAGGGCGGGCGACTGGTCGATGTTCCTCTTTCTGGCCGCCGTGTCCGGAGCGCTCGCCGCCTTCACCCGCTATCGCATGGGGCGGCGCCAGGCTCTGCCCTCCGCCGAACAGGCGAAGTTCGCCCCGCGCAGCGAAGGCGGCGTGGTCGCCGGCCACCTCGATCCTCGCGCCAAGCCGGTGCATGGCGATGCTTAGAGCGCGCTGCCTGGACCCGCGCAGGTAAGCGCGGTAATCATGGCGGCGGGGCAAAGGGAGCGGCAATGAGCGAGGCAAAGATCTACGACTACATCATCATCGGCGCCGGTTCGGCGGGCTGCGTCCTGGCCAATCGCCTGGGCGCCAAGCCCGAGCACCGCATCCTGGTGATCGAAGCCGGCGGGCAGGATCGCTTCTACGATTGGAAGATCCAAATGCCGGCGGCCTTCGCCTATCCGCTGGCCGACGACAAGCGCAACTGGGCCTATCACTCGGAACCCGATCCCTACATGGACGGTCGCAGCATGTATTGCCCGCGCGGGCGGGTGATCGGCGGCTCATCCTCCATCAACGGCATGGTCTATATCCGCGGCCACGCCCGCGACTACGATCGCTGGGCGCAGATGGGCCTCGCCGGCTGGTCCTATGCGGAAATCCTGCCCTATTTCCGCAAGGCCGAGAGCCGCGACCTGGGCGCCGACGACTATCATGGGGGCGACGGGCCGTTGCACGTCAGCCGCGGCCACACGCGCCAGCCGCTGTTCCAGGCCTGGGTCGAGGCCGGGCGCCAAGCCGGATATCCCGTGACCGCCGATCTCAACGGCTACCAGCAAGAGGGGCTGGGGCCGATGGACATGACCACATATCGCGGCCGGCGCTGGAGCGCGGCCAAGGCCTATCTGCGCCCGGCGATCGCGCGCGGCAACGTGGATGTGAAGACACGTGCGCTGACTCTGCGCATATCGTTCGAGGGCAAGCGGGCGATCGGCGTGGAATATGTCCGGGACGGCAGCCTCGAAACCGCGCGCGCGTCGCGCGAGGTGATCTCAAGCGGTGGGGCCATCAACTCGCCCCAGCTTCTATTGCTCTCGGGCATCGGGGCGGCGGATGAGTTGCGCAAGTTCGAGATTCCCGTGGTGCAGGATCTGCCGGGTGTGGGGCAGAATCTGCAGGACCATCTCGAGACCTATGTTCAGCACGCCTGCCTGCAGCCCATCACGCTTTATCCGGTGATGAAGAATCCGCTGCGCCAGCTTCTGGTCGGCATCGAATGGACGTTTCTCGGCACAGGTGCCGGGGCGAGCAACCAGTTCGAAGCCGGCGGCTTCATTCGCAGCCGGGCAGGCGTGGAGCATCCCGATCTGCAATATCACTTCCTGCCCATCGCCGCCTCCTATGACGGCAGCGAAGCGGTGCAGGGCCATGGCTTCCAGGCCCATGTCGGACCCATGCGCCCGACCAGCCGCGGTCATGTGAAGTTGAATTCGAAGGATCCGCGCCAGCATCCCGCGATCCTGTTCAACTATATGCAGACTGAGACCGACCGGTCGGAAATGCGGGCCGGCATCCGACTGACGCGCGAGATTTTCTCGCAGAAGGCATTCGACGCTTATCGGGGGGCGGAGCTTGCGCCGGGGCCGGCGATCAAGACCGACGCGGAGATTGACGCCCATATCCGGCGCAAGGGCGAGAGCGCCTATCACCCGTCCTGCAGTTGCAAGATGGGGCTTTCGAGCGACCCCATGGCGGTGGTCGACGCCGGTGGGCGGGTGCATGGCATCGAGAACCTTCGCGTGGTCGATGCCTCCATCATGCCCAATGTCGTCAGCGGCAATCTCAACGCGCCAACGATCATGATGGCGGAGAAGCTGGCCGATGTGATTCTGGGCAACCTGCCCTTGCCGCGCTCCGAAGCGGCCGTGTATATCAACCCGAACTACG
>JBGPNG010000201.1:0-4661 GCA_041487395.1 Dongiaceae bacterium | reverse complement strand
TCCTCGAAGCGGACGACCGCAGATAATGCGCCAGCGTCGCGCAGAGAGTTATATACCCGCACACAATACGACCACATTATCGCGGCGTTGATCATGGGTAGACCGGTGCGACGCATCTTCGAGTGGAGGCAAGAACGTCCGTCCCGCAAGATAAAAATGATGCGGTAGTCAGCCATTATTTCGGACAGGCGAACCGCAATATTGTTATTCGTCCCATTCAGGGCGTTATGTTCCTCAAGCCCAAATATCTGTTCCGTCGTAATTTTATTACCCCACAGCAACGGCAGGTGTGCGGAACGCTCCTCATCGCACCGGTCGCGAAACCAGGTGAGGCGGTCATCCAATAGCGAGGCGATGCGGTGGATGGGCACGTTGTGGCCCCTGAACAATTCTATCGCATGGGCCTCGATTGCCATCCTCACGCGCGGATGACCATCAAGGCATGCTGCCAGGAGCGATGTCCCGCCGCGGCCCGCGCCGATGACCAACAGCGGGCTATCTTTCGATTTCATCGGGAACACCTTTAGCAGGCTGTTGAAAAACCGGCGGCAGCGGCCAGCTTCGCATGATTCACTCGACGTATTGCTCTTTTTGTCGAGGGATGCGATGCGTGGGTCGGACAAGCGGTCTGGAGAATTTTTCTCGTATGTGAAGCTGGAGGATCGGGTTCGGCGGGATCACCCACTGCGGGCGATCCGGGAGATCGCGAATGCGGCATTGGCCGATTTGTCGGGTGAGTTTGCGGCGCTCTATTCGGGAGCGGGACGACCATCGATACCGCCGGAGATGCTGCTGCCGCCGCGGCCTACCATCTGATCCGCCTGCCCAAGCTTTTGGCCGAATCGGCATGAGCGCCCCGGCTGGCTGTCCGCTCATCGGCAGGTGGCGGATCGTCGCGGCAGATCTGTGGGATCGCGATTACCTCGATCTCGTCGAGCCCGCCTACATCGCCTTCGACCGAAACGGCCGAGGCGAGTTCGCCTTTGGAGCCGTCAATGCGACCATGGATCTCGAATACGCCCGCCGCATCGTCTTCTTCACATGGGCCGGCTTCGACGAAGACGACGAGGTTTCCGGCTCAGGATCGGCGGAACTCGACGACGACGACGCCATCGAAGTCGAGTTAGCCTTCCATAACGGTGACGATGCCGTCCTCAAAGCGCGCCGCGCGTGACTTCTTCAACAGCCTGTTAGGCAGGTGGCGCGACTTTGCGGGCTCAGCCGGCCCGCTTCAACGGCCTTTGGACAAGGCCGTGATCTGCTTCGGTCGCAGCCGCGACCATAGGCGCCCGATGGGTGCTGCAACAACGCCCAGCCCCAGTGGCAGCCGATAGGCCGACGGGATTCGGCCGAGTTCCTCCCGCAAGGCATCGAGCCCCGATCGCCAACGCATCTGATCCTCGCCGTGGGCGAATTTGGTAAAGGTCTCCCAGGCTGGGCCGATCAGATGCTTCGCCCGCCCGGCGCCCGCTGGGGACGAAAACGCTGGCCCATGGTGCCTGAGGCGCGGGTCGAGGAAGGCGTCAATCGCACTACTCGCGTCGGCTACGGGCAGCGGCCAATGGAACCTAAGTTGGGACCCGATCCAGTCTATCGCCGTACGCCAGTCGTCGAGCAATGCGTCATAATCGACAAAGACACGGGGTAGCTCACGCGTCGCCCGCTCGGCATCGAGCATATGGCGGAGCCAGAGTAGATGGGAATTGGCTGGCGAAATGCCATCTCGCGCCATCAAGGATCGGGCCACGGCGTCGGGATGGCGGATCGGCAGGACGGTCCAGGGCTTGGTGCCAAAACGACCCAGCGCGTCAAGCCAGACCGGCACCAGTCGACACATACGGGGATCCTTGATCACGAATCCCGTCGCGACGGCGAACTCTCGCTTGAGAAATGCGACGATCTGGTCCGCAAAGCCATCTGCCGCTGTTTGATTGAACCAGGCATCGGCAATCGGCGACCAATCGTCCCAGCCGGTAGCCGCAGCGTGCAGGATCCTGTTGTCCAGGCGCACGAGGTCCCATGACTCGAAATAGCCACGAGGGTTCAAAGGATTGGGCTTCATCAACTCGGTGGGCAGCGACAGGCCGAGTCGGTTCAGCGTTCCGGCAACGGCCGACGTGCCGCCGCGGTGCATGCCGAGGACGAGAAACGCGTTTCGGTCGGAGTCGGAACTCACCATTCCCCATCTACAAAGAATAATAATACCTAATGCAATAGCAATCGATTCCGGTAGGGCGCAAAAATGCGATCTGGCGCTTCCGCCCGACGATATCAGGGGTGAAACTTTCCCCTTGATGATTTCTGACCTGCCCTGTTTCTTCGGGCCGGTTTCAGCTTGAGACGGTGGCTCCTGCTTGCTCCTGTTGTCCCTTGCGGGATGGTGATGCAACGGGCCGTGGCGCCAGAGCGGCACAGTGGCGGCAACGCCCGTTCTGCGAGGGCTGCATCACGTCCACCAGATAGCTGCATGACGGAGCAGATTTCAATATTGCGCCCTACAGGGGTCGCCCCGCTCACGCTGGTCGATGAGCAGCTTAGCGGCACGGCAGATGTCGGGGTCGGCAACCATCGCCCTACGCGCTGGCGCATGCCGGCGACGGCTCTGAAATGTTGGGAGAGCATCGCTCGCTACGGGAACGCCGGAACCGCCGGAGGACAAGGGATAGCGCAGGAACGCCTAGTTCAGCCCGAGGTAAAGCTGCCTCCGCCGCATCTCGTCGACAACATGCTGTGTATAGGTGAGATCCCCCCACACCACGCGCGTCATGGTTGGATCGCGCTTACCTGCCATGAACTGCGCGATAGCCACATTCAGGGCCCGCGACATGCTCGCGCCCGCTTGGCCGGCAGCGATCTGCTGAAACAGCATGAGCGCGCCAAAGGCGAGCGCCACCATCTGCATCGCGCGGCGGCCGTCCAGACTGGCCCAGCGGTCCTTCAACCACGGCAGGGCCACGCAGAAGAGGCCGACATGCAGCGGCACAAGAAGCAGGGTATAACGCACGGGCCAGATTCCCTTCCACTCCGACCCCGTTCGTCCCACGGCTGCGAAGGCAGCGATTGCCAATGAGAACATGATTAGGCCGACCGCGATTCGCTCGAGCCGCCCAAGCCGCGGCTTCACAAGCCCGCGCCAAACAATGGTGAACAGTCCGACTGAGAGCAACCCAGCTCCGAGGACGCGCCCAACGACGCCGAGCGCTGCTGCACGCGTCCACGGCAGCCCAAGGAAGGTAAGAAAGGCGTCGCCGACCTGGAGGAGATGGGCAGGCGCATAAAATTGGCGCTCGCCTTCCAAGGCGGCATTTAAGTGGAAAAGCAAGAGTCCGTGACTGTAGAGCGCGATAAAGATGCTTCCCACAAGCGCCACTGCCACGATCCAGCGCCAACCCAACCGCCCACGCCAGGCTGCCCAAACGAGAATTGGCCAGATGATCAGGCCGAGCCCAGTGGCGAAGCCCGCACCGATCGCTGCGGCCATGGCGCCGAGCCTACGCAAGGTCGGCGCCCGGCTACCCTCGCCAATGCCATCAAACAGGATGAGAGACAATACGACGAACAGAACTGTCTGAGGATAGATACCCTCTATCGGGATGCTGCAGTCGATCACATTCGCGGTGGTCAGTACCAACAAAACGACGGACCATATTGCCGTAATGCTGAGTTGCGCCGGCAAGCCTGCGCGAGCGATCTCGCGACCGAACAGCAGCGGCATAGCCACCACGCAGGCGGTGGAGGCGATAAGAAACGGATAGGCAACCCCATGGAAGACGCCGACGTCGATGGCGGTCAGCAGGCGCATCCAAATCTGACGATGCTCGGAGTGGGTATACTGCGACCAGAGATAATGCAGGAAGCCCCCCGTCCGGGCGTAATCCAGATAGTCCATGATGTAGTGGAACATGTCCAAGAACGGGCGCCTGATCATCGTGGCGGAGAAATAATAGCCAAACAGAATTAGGTACACCGCGCCGATTACCGCGAGCGCCGCGAGGAACGCCCGGTCCAGTCGATCAGTCATCCCGCCTTCTGCTGTCCCATATATGCTCTGCCCCTGCTGACCGCTCAGCATCGCCGAAGATCCGAGCAAATGCGTAAGCAAACCGAAGCGCGCAGCCGCAGGACGCAATGGCGCCAGGCAGCTTTGCGGCCCACGCCGCGAGCCAATCGCGGCGCAACCACCTTAATCTTTCACACAAATGCAGTGAAACATGCGACCAAGGCGATCCCATCCTGCATTCATCTGCATACAGGAACCGGTGCCCCTGACAAACCTGTTCTTTAGGTTGGCCTGCTGTCCTAAAACGCAGCCGATTTGGCAGTAACAATCGGCAGTGGCGGTCAACCGGGGCGAAAGAATCCGCCAAGCGCGGGAACGCTGGATGTCCCAAGGACTCGCCATTTGATTCAGGATTTGCAGCTCAGCCGCGCCCGCCGGGTTAGGGTAGCCAAATCTACCCTCGCGAACCCGGACTCACCGCAGCGCGACTGCGGGGCATTCAACAGGCCAAGCCAAATAAAGCGTGGTCGGGGTCTCGGTGCCTTCCAATCGTCCCACATTGCCATCAGCCGCCGCAACTCCCGGATGAGCGCCCGTTGCTGCCGCCGATGCATCTTCGCCTCGCTTTTCTTCTCTTGCTCCTATGGGAGAGCAGGTGACG